>JAYVPA010000053.1:0-31175 GCA_043757615.1 Sphingobacteriales bacterium
ATGATATCTTTTTCCTGGTAATATAATTCCGGCGTTTTAGAAACTGCCTGCGTATGGTCTACTTCCGATTTTACATAATCATTGATCGCTTCACCGTCACCCTGGTTAAATTGATTGGATTTTTTGAAATGCTGTGTGCGGATTTTATTGGTTTCATTGACCAGGATATTTTCCGGAACATCTACAATCTGCGCACAATGCTTGATGTATAATTGCCGTTTGATGTTGTCGTCAACTTTTGCAATACTTTCGACGATATCTTTTATGACCTCTGATTTCTTTACAGGATCATTTTTTACTTCTTCAATGCCTTGCGTAGCTTTGAATAAAATAAAATCCTGTTGCTTTTTTTCAATGAATTCCAGTGTAGCATCTGTTCCATTTTTTTTCACAAATGAATCCGGATCTTCATTATCCGGCAGCAACACCAGTTTTACATTCAAGCCTTGTTCGAGCACAATATCCAATCCGCGCAAAGCTGCTTTCACACCGGCTGCATCACCATCGTACAGAATAACCATGTTTTGTGTGAAGCGTCTGATGAGCTGTACCTGTTCTTTTGTCAAGGCAGTTCCGCTTGATGCGACTACATTTTTTATACCAGCCTGATACAAGGAAATTACATCTGTGTAACCCTCCACCAAATAACAAACATCATGTTTTCTGATGTCTGCTTTTGCATGCGAAATACCATACAAGACCTGGCTTTTATGGTACACATCCGTTTCTGCGGTGTTGATGTATTTCGGATTATAAATATTCGGATTATCCGACTTTGCAGACTTCAGCATTCTGCCGCCAAACGCCACTACTTTTCCTGAAACATTGAAAATCGGGAACATGACCCTGTCGCGGAAAAAATCGTAATGCTTACCATTTTTTTCTTTGATCAATCCTGCTTTCAGTAATATTTCAGCACTGTAACCATCCTTGATTGCCTGATTATAAAATGTATCAAAACTATCCTGTGAATAACCGAGTTGGAATGTATTTATGGTATCGTCTAAAAAACCACGCTCTTTAAAATAGGACAAACCAATGGCGATACCATCTTCTGTTTCGGTGAGTTGTGTCCGGTAAAATTTTGCTGCATAATTTAAAGCAATCAGCAAACTTTCTTTTTCGTCCTGAACTTGTTTATCTTCTGTAGAAACCTGTGTTTCCTCAATTTCTATGTGATATTTATTGGCGAGATAACGCAATGCTTCCGGGAACGTAAACTTCTCATGTTCCATAATAAAGTTTACACTGTCGCCGCCTTTACCGCAGCCAAAACATTTAAAAATATTCTTGTTTGGGTTAACAACAAACGACGGCGTTTTTTCCTGATGGAAGGGACAATTTCCTTTTAATAATGCACCTGCTTTTTTGAGATTGACAAAATCACGCACCACGTCCTCTATCTGAGACGTATCGAGAATTTTTGCTATGGTATCGCGTGTGATCAAGTTAATTGTAGAATTAGAGAGTTAGAGAATTATATAATGAATTTAATCTTCTTCAAAATAATCTGTATCCAATTTTTTCACCTCATATGTATTTTGCAATGATACTCCAAGATTATAATCGATCATTAAGTCTGATAATTTAATACCATCAATCAATACAATTTTAGTATCATTTTTTGGATTATATTCTAATGCATCTTTTGAAAAATAAGAAGTAGTAATAAAAATTCCTTTTTTTGCACCTTGTCCTGCTAATGCGCCAACAAATTTATGTAATTCAGGTCGCCCAACTACACTTTCCCATCTTTTTGCTTGAATATAAATAATATCTAAACCTAATTTATCTTCACTAATCACTCCATCAATACCTTCATCTCCACTTTTTTTAATTGCTTTACTTGCTTCTGTTATTGAACCACCGTAACCCATTTTAACCAATAACTCAACAACCACTTTTTCAAATCTATATGGATTAATATTTTTTAATTTAGAAAGCAACTCACTGGACAAGCCTTTTCTAATTGAATTATAAGATGATTCCAAAATTTCATCTGGAGTAGAATCAACAACACTAGAAATGTCATCTTCTTTTTTTACAGCAATCTTTTCTTCTCTTTTATTTGCACCAATATATTGGCTATATTCATCAAATTGCTTCAAAAACTTTCTATCTATCTTCTGTGGTTTTGATTCAAGAACTTTTTTTCCTCTTTCCGTTAAAATTATATATGACCTTCTTGGAGAATCTATTAATTTTGCTCCTTTTAAATCCGCTTTTGCCCAAGCAATTCTATTAGTAAATACTAATTGTTTCCCACTTGGTAAAATTTGTTGTCTTTCTTCGTCTGAAAGTTTGAATTTATTTGCTAAATATTCTTCTATATCTATGTTCAGATATTCTTTACCATCAGAAACAAATTCTAATACAGGCAACATTAATGTCTGAAAATCTGGTATTGGCATAATTTATATTTTAACAAGATTTCTCGATACGTTCGAAATGACAATATACTATGTCACAATTTAATTATTCTTAATTCAGTATTTGTTTTATCAGCATTCATAATTGAAAAAATTTGTTGTGTTGTTTTAAGATTATGAAAGATTTCACCGCAGTTATTACAAGTTTTAGCTTTTACGTTTTTGATAAGAAATAAAACTTTATCTTTTTCACAAGAAAAAAGTGTTTTAGAATTATTTTTTATAAAACCTATTTTACAAATTGGGCAAATTTTCATAATTATTTTTTCAACTCACTATAATATTTATAAAAATACGGAATCGTTTCGATGCCTTTAAAATAGTTGAATAAACCGTAATGTTCGTTTGGTGAATGGATAGCGTCGCTATCTAAACCAAAGCCCATCAATACAGATTTCAATCCTAATATTTCTTCAAACAATGCAACGATAGGAATACTTGCACCATTGCGCATTGCCAGTGGTTTTTTACCAAATGTTTGTGTTAAAGCCAGTTCTGCAGCTTTATATTCTATCGAATCAATTGGCGTTACATAAGGCTCGCCGCCATGATGTTCCGTTACTTTTACTTTTACCGTATCCGGTGCAATTTTTTCAAAATGTTTAGTGAATATTTCAGCTATTTTTTTTGACGATTGATTCGGCACCAGACGCATGGAAATTTTTGCATTTGCTTTTGAAGGCAATACGGTTTTTGCACCTTCGCCGATATATCCACCCCAGATTCCGTTTACATCCAATGTGGGGCGAATGCTTAATTGTTCCAACATGGTATATCCTTTCTCACCAAATGTTTTTGGCAATCCGATGCTTTGTTCAAATTGTGTTTCTGTAATCGGAACAGCATTGATTTGTTTTTTTTCTTCGTTCGTTAACTCTATCACATCACCATAAAAATCTTCCACAGTAATATGTCCGTTATCATCTTTCAAACTTCCGATTAATTTACATAATACATTCAATGGATTATCAACTCCGCCGCCGTAAATACCGGAATGCAAATCGCGGTTTGGTCCGACTACTTCCACTTCCATATAACACAAACCACGCAAACCATTCGTTATACAAGGTGTTTCATTATTGATGATTCCTGTATCAGAAATCAATATCACATCTGCTTTTAATTTTTCTTTTTGTTCTTTAAGAAAATCGCCCAGATGCGCCGAACCAACTTCTTCCTCCCCTTCTATAATTACCTTGATGTTACATGGTAAATCATTATTTGCTAACATCATTTCCAATGCTTTAACATGCATGAAGACTTGTCCTTTATCATCGCAGGCACCACGCGCAAAAATGGCACCCTGCGGATGGCCTTCTGTAGTTTTTACCACAGGCTCAAACGGCGGTGAAGTCCATAATTTATATGGGTCAGCAGGCTGCACATCATAATGTCCGTATACTAAAACAGTAGGCTTGGAAGCATCTGTAATTTTATCTGCATAAACGACAGGATATCCTTTCGTTGGCAACAATTGTACATTTTCCATCCCGATTTCCTGAAACTTATTTTTCAGGTATTCGGCAGCTTTCAGCACATCCTCTTTAAATTTCGGGTCGGCAGAAACGGATGGTATTTTCAGCCATTCGATTAATTCCTGTACAAATCTATCTTTATTAAGTTCGATATTTTCTTTAATATAATTCATGTGGTTCAGTTAAAAATGAATGGTAAAGATAAGCGATTCAGGTGAATTGCGTGAAGGATGGAAGCGGAAATACTTTTTTGCTTCGACAAGCTCAGCAAGACGACAAGCGGTCTGCACTTCGACAAGCTCAGCGTGATAGCACAACATAATAAAAGATTAGAGCGAACAGCCTGACGGTCAGCGCAGTTTGAGCGTAGTAACCGGCACGCCAAAACCTCTATTAATCATGAAATATAATCATAGTATGACTGTTAAAAAACATTATAATATTGTAAAGTGTAGTATTAACCAATTATTGGTATTAATTTTGAAATCTTAGCAAGATGAAGAAAATACTATACGTTTTATTGTTGAATTGCCTTTGTTTTTTAGCTGTCAGTGCAAAAGATGTAATACAATTTTCAGGTTATGTGCGCGATGCATCAACCGGCTCCGTTGTTCCACTGTGTGCTGTTTATATTCAAAACGAAAACCGTGGCACCATTACCGGCTATGATGGTTTTTTCACATTTGTGGCGGGAAAAGGTGATACGATTCTTGTAAAATCTCTTGGGTATAAAACGTTTAAGATTGCCATTCCTACGGATTTGGATGCTACTAGTTTTACCAAAGAAATTACTTTAGACAGGGAAACATATGAGTTAGGTAATGTTACCATCAGACCATTGCCTACGCCTGCTCAGTTACGACAAGCGATGCTAAATCTGAATATTCCGAATAATTTACAGGAACTGGCGCAAAATACTATTGAACAATCCATACTTACGGATGAGATTTCCAAGAAAACGAATTTTGACGGAAAGGAGAATTTTAATCAATATGTTCAATCACAGGTTGGCTACTACTATAACAGAAATGGGAACCAGCATCCCGGAATTTCTTTAACTGACCCGTTTGCCTGGGCACGATTCATCAAGGATATTAAGGCGAAGAAAAAGAAGAAATAGACTTCGACAAGCTCAGTCTGACAACTTCAGTCTGACAAGTTCAGTCTGACATTCGGATAAGCTGTCTCGCAATGACGTTTATTTTTTGTAAGCTCTTACTCTGTAGTCTACATCCACTTCGCCGCGTGCTATTTTATTAAGCTTTGGCAGTAGTAATTTTTTCTTAAGCGGTTTCAATTTATCTGTAAAGAGTATACCTTCTATATGGTCGTATTCATGCTGGATAACTCGGGCATTGATGCCGTCAAATATTTCTGTGTGTTCGTTAAAATCTTCATCAGCATATTGAATCACCACTTTTGGTTCGCGAAATACATCTTCACGCACTCCTGGAATACTCAGACATCCCTCTTCATATTTCCACTCCTCACCTTCTGTACTTAAGATGATTGGATTGATAAAAACTTTCCTAAGGCCTTTAAAATCTTTTTTTCTTTTTTCTGCTAATTGTATAGTGTCAACTACAAATATCCGGATAGATATGCCTACTTGGGGAGCTGCAATACCAATGCCTGAGGCTGCGTACATGGTTTGCCACATATTTTTAATGATTGTTTGCAATTCCGGAAAATCAGTATCAACATCTTCTGCTCGTTTTTTCAAAATCGGGTCGCCATATAGTGTTACCGGTAAAATCATATAATATCTGTATGTTTTTTCATTACAAAATTAATCAATTATTTGGAATTGCCAATAATTATTGGCTGTTTGCTATGATTTCAAGATAATTCTGCAGGATGATGGTAGCTGAAATTTCGTCAATAAGACCTTTATTTTGTCTGTCTTTTTTCTTCATACCGCTGTCTATCATGGACTGGAATGCCATTTTTGAAGTAAAGCGTTCGTCGATATCATCGATTTTTATATCGGGAAATTTATTTTTTAGCTGACGTTTAAATAGTTCAATTTTAGGAACGATTTCCGCTAATTCGTTATTCAATTTTTTAGGAATGCCAATTACAATCGTATCAATTTTTTCTTTTGGAATTAATTTTTCCAGATACGGCATATTGTTTTTTGTTTCTTGCGTAGATAAGCCGAATGCAAAGATTTTGCTTTCATCAGAAATGGCAAACCCGGTGCGTTTGGTTCCGTAATCTATGGAGAGGATTTTCATAATTTGAAAATTTGAAAATGAGTCAATTTGAAAATTCCAATATGCATAAATATTTTAGTTTGCTTCTTTGCGACTTTGCGTGATAAAATTAAAAGAAACAAATAATATCTGTAATAACGCACAATGCAAATAGAACGCTTGCAATTCCGTTTGTTGTAAAAAAGGCTAGATCAATTTTTTTCAATCCAAAGCGAACCACTAATGAATGTTGGTAGATTAACAAGCCGCAGAATATAACAAATCCAAGCAAGTACAATATGTGAAAATGTCCGTAGTAACCTGCATATCCAATACATGCTGCGCTGCACAAATGCAAAAATCTGGAAATCCATTTTGCCGTTTCCTGTCCGAAATAAGATGGAATGGAATACAACTTATTTTCTTTATCGAATGCTTCATCTTGTAAAGCATAAATAATATCAAAACCGGAAACCCAGAATAATACTGCAAATGAAAATAACAATGGCAATACATCAAACCTTCCTGTAACAGCAATATATGCTCCTATTGGTGCTAATCCTAAACCAATTCCTAAAATTAAATGACACAAAAAAGTGAAGCGTTTAGTAAGAGAATAGCCTAAAACTACTACCAATGCAACTGGTGATAAATAGAAACACAATCGATTTATAAAGAATGTTGTGACAATAAAAATCACACAATTTATAATAACAAACCCTAATGCATTTTTGGGTGTAATGATACCAGCAGGAATTTCTCTAATGGCAGTACGCGGATTTTTCTCATCATACTTTCTATCAATATAACGGTTGAATGCCATTGCGGCATTGCGAGCAGTTACCATGCATATAATTATTAAAATAAATTTCAATAATACAATTGTTTTTATAGAATAATCAACAGGAAAATTTTTCACAACTAATCTTACAAATCTTCCATTCTCATCAAATGAGGGGCTAAATGCACTCCGCAACCCTAATACAAAACCAATCATCGCGAAAGGCATAGCGAAGATGGTGTGTGAAAACTTTACTAAAGAAAGGTAGTTCTTCATTTTAACTTATTAAAACCAACTCTTTTTCTTTTTTGAGTCGTTTACTTTTATACTAAACGTAACGGTTGTAATCGGCGGATTGGTATTCGCTTCTATCATGACACTTTTTGTATTTGCACCTGCTTTATGTTCTGAATTAAATTCAATCTGAATCTTTCCTTTTTTGCCCGGTTGGACGGGTTCTTTATCATAGGTAGGAACCGTGCAGCCGCAGCTTCCGTATGCCTGGTTAATCACTAAGGGCAATTTTCCTGTATTCGTAAACTCAATTGTTTTTATAACTTTATCACCTTCTGTGCAGGTACCAAAATCGTAGACTTCTTTATCAAACTTAATGGACGTAACTGTTTTTAATCTTTCTTCTTCCTGCGCTTCAAATGTTTTTGCAACTGAATCTGCTTTCTTCAAAGTAGGATCATGCAACAATATGGAATCTTTATTAAATTTTTCAACTGAAACAGCGGGTTCTTCTTTATGTCTGCATTGAATAAATATCAGTGTGGCAAAAGCAATAAAAGTTAATACGTAAACAATTTTCTTCATCATGTGTAGGATTTGTGTGCAAAGATACTAAAATGCGCTTAGTGATTTTTATTATTTATGAATATTTAATGTGCTTATTTTTATTTTATTATATCGGCACACATTGAACGTTCAACAAACATCTTTTATTTTTTATTATTTATGAATGTTTCAAAATTATCTTTAGTTAAAGCTGTCAGTGTATTTTCTTTCAACAAGCCGCCTTTTCTTGCTGCATTAACGCCGTATTTTATGTCATGCACACCGCGTAAATTATGTGCATCCGGATTAATGGAAACCATCACATTTTTTTCCCGGCAATAATCAATCCAGATATGGTCAATATCCAAGCGGTACGGATTTGCATTCAGTTCTATACACACATTATTCGCAGCGCACGCATCAACTATTTTTTTATGGTCAACTGGATAACCTTGTCGTGACAACAATAATCTGCCCGTCATGTGACCAAGAATTGTAGTGTACGGATTTTCAATTGCTTTAATCAGTCGCTGCATCGCTTTTTCTTCCGTCATTTTTAACTGTGAATGCACGGATGCAATTATCAGATCAAATGATTTTAAAATATCATCTTCGTAATCCAGACTACCGTCATTTAAGATATCAGATTCTACACTTTTAAAAATTTTAAACGGAAATAATTTTTCATTTAGTTTATCTATTTCTGCATGCTGTTCCGGTATCTTATCTTCTTTCATGCCGTTAGCATAAAATGCACTTTTACTATGGTCAGAAATTACGAGATATTCAAAACCTTGTTCTTTACAATAGGTTGCTAAATCTTTTAATGAATTCGCACCGTCACTGTATTTACTATGCGAATGCACAATTCCTTTGATATCTTTTAATTCAATCAGGTCGTTTAGTTTATTTGTTTCTGCCAGTTTCCATTCTGATATATTATCGCGTAATTCAGGAATAATAAATGGAAAACCTGCATCTTCATAAATATCTTTTTCTGAACTGTATTTTTTTGCAGCATCAATTTTGTAAGATAAAAATCCGAAGTGTTCTTTATCGCTTGATAGCTGTAACAACTTCAGATAAAAATCTTCTTTACTGCAATAAGTAAAATGAACAGGATACTGTTTATATTTTTCAAAGATGGTTTCTTGTACAGTTATGTTTTCCTCTGAAATTAAAAAATCAATACCTTCCAGTACAATTGCTTTTCTCCTGAAATCACCGCAAGTAGAAATTAATATATCCGGATATGCCGACTGTATTTCTGCTGTAATTTCATTCGCCAGTTCTTCCAGATTCGCCCACAAAAACTTATTTGAATTCTGATTGATAAACTGAAGCTGCTGCAAAATGTTCTCCTGCGTTTTGGTGCCAAAACCTTTCAGTTCAATCAACCTGTTTTCGTTACAGGCATATTCCAGTTCACCGATACTTTCAATCTCCAGTTCTTTCCAGAGTTGTGCAATCTTTTTCGGACCAATTCCTTTCAACTGCAATAAATCTACAACGCCAAGCGGTGTCATTGCAAGATATTTTTCCAGTAAGTCTAACTTACCATTTCGTGTTAGATTGAATATTTTTTCAGCAATAGCTTTTCCTACACCTTCAATTTTTTCCAACTCATCCACAGAGAGACTTACCAAAGGTTCATTTATATTTTTAAGATGTCTTGCTGCAAAAGAATAGCTCTTGATCTTAAACGGGTTTTCATTATGCAATTCCATCAAATCTGCGAGCAATCCAAAATGTTGAGCTATCTCTTTATTATTCATACATCAAAAGTAATCAATCGCAAAAAATAATTTCACATAAATTCCTGTAACTTATAACTAAATACTTCTAACTTTTTACTAAATTCGGATAACACATATATTATGTTCAAAAAAATCACAGGCATTCTGTTGTCCGTTTTACTGATTATCCTTATTTATTTCCTGAATAGACCTTTAGGTAGCACGCCTGCATTAGGTTCTTTTCTGTCTCCAACCCATGGATTCTGGAAAACATCGGCTCTAAAACAAAGCAGAAATACATCTATAGAAATAAAATGTCTGAAAGGCATGGCCACAGTTGTGTATGATGAAATGGGGATTCCGCATATTTTTGCAGACAACGAAGAGGATTTGATGTATGCGCAGGGATATGCGGAAGCAAAAGACCGTTTATGGCAGATGGAATTCCAAATGTATGCTGCTGCAGGAAGACTGACAGAATTAGTGGGTGCGAAAGCATTACCACTGGACAGATTCTCAAGACGGATTGGTATTGTACGTGCTGCAAAAACTTCCTTAGCAGAAGTAGAAAAAAATCCGGTGAGTAAAATGATAGTGGAAAGTTTTACTGCAGGTGTGAATGCATATATTGATCAATTATCGCCATCTGAATTACCTATTGAATATAAATTAATCGGTTATAAACCTGAGCCCTGGACACCCTTGAAATGTGCTTTATTGATGAAGTATATGGCAAAAGACTTAACGTATTATGATTCCGATGTAGAAAATACAAATGCTCTTCGTGTATTTGGTGAGGAAGCTTATAAAAAAATGTATCCTGATTTTCCGCCGCCAACTATTGATCCTATAATTCCTGTTGGTACAAAATGGGATTTCAAATCTGTCGATTCATTTTCTGTTAAGAGCAAAGGTAAACTTGCTGATGTATTGTATAATAATCCGATGAAGGAATTATACGCTAATAAATTTTATGGCAGTAATAACTGGTGTGTGAATGGTAGCAAAACAAAATCAGGAAAACCGATTTTATGCGGCGACCCACATTTAGGATTGAACTTACCTTCTATCTGGTATGAAGTACAATTGAATTGTCCGGGTATAAATGTAGAAGGCGTTACGATTCCCGGGGCGCCGGGTGTCATCATCGGGCACAACGACAGCATAGCATGGAGTGTGACCAATTCTGAACGCGATGTCATCAATAGTTTTTCTGTAGAATATCAGGATAAAAACAGAAAGGCTTACAAACTGGGAAATGATTATGTTCCGTTTGAATACGATGTAGAGACATTTAAAATAAAAGGCGGGAAAGATATTGTAGATAGTATTCGCATGACAAGGGTTGGGTCTGTTGTTTATGATGAAACGTTTGGTGAAATCAATGATAAAAAACACATTGCCACTTACTGGCGTGCAGAAGAACCATCAAATGACTTGATGGCATTTTATTATCTGAACCGTGCAAAAAATCATACGGATTATTTAGCAGCATTAAATTATTATGCTTGTCCGGGACAAAATTTTATTTATGCAGATGCTTCTGATAATATCGCTATAAAGCAACAGGGAAATTTTTTATTGCGAACTACCTATGGCGACGGTTCCTTTGTGACACCATTAGCAAATGTTGACATCACAAGACTGAAAGCACGAATTCCAAGTGAGCAGAATCCCTCTGTATTAAATCCGGAAAGAGGCTTTTGCTGCAGTGCCAATCAGAATCCTGTTGATCAGACTTATCCATATTTAACAAATGGAAATTATGAAAACTACAGAAACAGGGTTATCAATTCTACTTTAACAAGTGCAACAAATTACACCTGGAAAGACATGGGTAAATTGCAGAATAATACATTGAGTTTGCTGGCGAAAGAAGTATTGCCGACTTTATTATCTTATTTAAATGCCGACAATAATGCTGCGACCAGTAAAATTTTCACAACTTTATCTGCATGGAATTATGAAGCAAATTATAATATTGAAGCACCAAGTTATTTTTATAAATTCTGGGACAATATTGAAAAGACCACGTATGATGAAATGGAAGGAAATAATATTTCCTTTCGTTTACCTGAATCTTACAATACTGCTAACCTGATTATCACTGAGCCAAAATTCAAATTATTTGATGTTGTAAAAACAGATACCATTGAAACAGCAAAAGAAGTGGTGAATATTGCATTCAAAAAGACCGTAGCTTATTTTACTGAATTGAGCAAACCAAGTAATAACATATCTGCAAAAAAAAATGCCGCTATCTGGCAGCATTATAAACATACGAGCATTACACACTTAGCAAGATTGGATGCATTTTCTGTAAAAGATGTGGCGATTGGAGGGTATAATAATATTGTGGATGCTGCATCTGAAGGTGCCGGACCATCTTGGAGGATGATTGTAGACTTTACCAACGGAAAACCACAATGTTATGGTGTATATCCCGGCGGACAAAGCGGAAACCCTGCGGATAAAGGTTTTACTGAGTTTATAGATAAATGGAGTAAGGGTGAATATTATACGCTGCATTTTTATGCGAGTAAAGAAGAAGCGTTGAAACAGATAAAAAATAAATAATAATTTTTAACCACATAGAGACATAGTTTGTATGATAAAATCAAGAAGTTTATAGTAAAACATAATATTCATCTTGGATGAATAACTTTGTGGATCTATGCATTCCTAAATAAATTATACAGGCTTTCAATTCTTATTAATTCTATGATTCTATGTGGTTAATAAACGAAAAATAAAATTATGTTTTTAATAAAAGTTTTAATCATCGCTATATTGAGTTTCATTCTCACGTTATTCCTTCCGTGGTATACACCATTTATTATTTCTTTTTTAGTTGGAATACTTTTATCAAACAAACCCGGAAATAATTTTTTAGCAGGATTAGTTGGAGTCGGAATATTCTGGTTGTTGTATGCCTTATTTTTAGACATCAGAAATGACCATATGCTCAGCAGCAAAATAGCCACACTGTTTTCAGAAAGTTTAGGTGCATCTATTACAAGTACTGTGTTACTCATAATCACTACAATTCTTGGTGCAGTACTTGGTGGATTATCCAGTCTTGCGGGTGCTATGATTATGGATGACGGCAGCCGTGGGCGCTTACGCAAAGCTGGGAAGAGTGGAAGTTATAGATTGAAGTTGAAATAAAATTAACAATTTGACCAAAAGCATGCACTATTGCATTACTGTCACTTTATTTCCACACCATTTTTATAGGCTTTTTCAGATTTTTTTTGCCCTGTTTCATAGTATTCCTTAAAGACTCCGTTTTCATCTCCTTTCAAATACTCACCTTCCTTCTTCTTAAAACCATTTTTCCAAAATTCAGTATATTTTCCTGACAATAAAAAATCATCCCATGTTTTATTCACCTTTAATTCGCCTGTTTCATAATAAAAGAGAACTTGTTCAACACGGATTGTTCTATAAAATTTATTTATAGTATCTGTTCTTTCGTCATCATCAATCAAAACTTGATAGGAATTTAATAAGACATGAAACTCTTCAATATTTCCATTTGGATAGTAATATTTTTGTTCTATTGTTCCATTTCCATCTGCACTTTCAAACTCACTTCTGGAAATGTGTCCCAATGAATCAAAGTATTGCTGTAAGCCATTTGAAATATCACAATAATAGTTTGTTACAGCATCAATTCTACCGTTCTCATAATAATACTTCCAAGTACCATTTTGAACACCTGTATGTGGATTATACGTATCTTTTTGTCCTGTGCCACAACTTTCATTAAAAATAAATATTGAATCTATATTATAAGAGCATGCTTTATAAGTTCCTTCCTTTTTTTTATTTCCATTTTCATAGTAAGATATAAATGTACTGTCGAAAGTATTATTAACTACATAACCTTCGTATTTTATTTTTCCATTAGCATAATATTCAATAACTTTTTGTTGCGCATTTGCACTTGTAATTATGATTATTAATATTCCTACTATTTTATTTTTATTGTTATTCATACATGCTTACTAAAATAAAGATAAAGATATATTCTAAATATACTGTTTAAAGGTATGGCACTTTATCTGCCAAAGGGTTAAAAATTATTAAGTATACATCTTATTTTTTATCCAACATCAATTTTATTCCTTAAACATTTCTTTATCTTTAAAGAACAATAAAATTCATGCCAAGAACAATTGAGCTAAAACAACTTACCAGTCCTGCATCTTTGTATGCAAGAATTGTCACGACTTTTTTCAAAAAAGGAAAAGGCAATTTACCTGATATTTCTATACGTTTGGATAAAACAACATTACACCCCGATGCATTAAAAAAATATAATAAGGTTTGCGGCTTTGACCATACTATAATTATTCCTGCCACGTATTTGCACGCCTATATTTTTCCGATGCATACGCAGTTGTTAAGCCAGCCTGAAGTTCCGTTTCCATTGCCCGGTTTGATTCATTTTGCAAACTCCATCAAGCAGCACCGGCCTTTATATATTGGTGAAGAATTTTCTGTGCTATGTAAGTTTGGAAATCTTGTAGCACATGACAAAGGGCAAGCATTTGAAGTGGAAAGTTATATTGAATCAAACGGCAAAAGAGTCTGGGAAGATGTTAGTGTTTATTTATACAAAGGTAAAGAAGGCATTGGCGAAGTACTGGAATGGCCGCAGCCGCAACTGAATGTCAATTGTATAAAAGAAAGCTGGAGTTTATACCAGAATCTGGGATTTGAATTTGCTATGGCTTCGGGTGATTTTAATCCGATACATCTACATCCCTTAACAGCTAAAGTTTTTGGCTTTGAACGGCATATCATTCATGGCATGTGGAGTGCCGGAAAAATCCTGTCTCAGCTGGAAAAAAGAATGCCGCAAAGTTTCGAATTCACTACCTCATTCAAAGTTCCCATTTATCTTCCTGCAAGTGTCATTTTCCGACATGAAAAAACAGACGAAGGTTTTGACTTTGATATCGTTGACCATACCCAGGAAAAACCTCATTTAAAAGGATCCATTAATAAATTGTAGTGATTAGTTAATAGCAATTAGTTAATAGTGTTGACTGTTTTTTTACTCCATTCAATTTATTAACTTTGGCTATTCCCTAATGACTAATGGCTAAAACTAATGACTATTCAAAAAAGAGACCCATATCAAGCATTACGTTATAAAGAATTCAGAGCATATATATTAGCAAGATTTTTGATCACTATTGCATTAACTATGCAAGCCGTCATCATTGGTTATGAAATTTATGAACTTACTAATTCCAAATTATTACTGGGCTTTATCGGCTTAACGGAAGCAATTCCTGCAATAGGCATAGCCATGTATGGCGGTTATGTTGCAGATAAGTCTGAAAAAAGAAACATGATGGTCTCCTTTATTTCTTTGTATACCGTAATGTGTGTGCTGTTATTATTGTTTACGCATAGCTCTATGATCGCATCTATGGGAAAAAATAATGTCGTAATTCTTATTTTCTTTATCATCTTCTTTACAGGCATTGCACGCAGTTTTGCCGGTCCTGCATCATTTGGTTTAGCAGCACAGATCGTTCCGAGAGAAATTTATCAAAGCTCCATCACCTGGTCGAGTGCAGCATGGCAGTCCGGTGCTGTATTGGGACCTGCTGTGGGCGGTATCTTATTAGGAAAGCTTGGCATCACTTACACATTCGCTATCATTATTATATTTTTATGCATTGCTGTTTTTTCTTTATTACAGATAGAAAAGAAACCGATACAATTTGTTCCAAAAGATGAAACCGTTTATCAGAGTGCAATACAAGGATTAAAATTTGTCTTTGCAAACAAAGTGATTCTGTCCTGTATTTCCTTGGATTTATTTGCAGTATTATTTGGCGGTGCAGTTGCCTTATTACCTGTATATGCAAAAGATATCCTGCATGTTGGTGCAGAAGGTTTGGGTTGGTTACGGGCTTCCCAGGCTGTTGGAGCTATCTTCATGCTGATGATATTAGCTTATTTTCCTATCAAGAAAAATGCGGGAAAAATATTACTGGCAGCCGTATTTGGTTTTGGTGTTTTCATTATTTTATTTGGCATCAGTACTATATTCTGGTTTTCTATGTTTTGTTTAATTATGAGCGGTGCATTAGACGGCGTCAGCGTTTCTGTACGCCACACTATTATACAAATGGCTACACCAGACAATATGCGCGGACGCGTATCAGCGGTAAATTCTATGTTTATCGGTTCATCCAATGAAATCGGTGAGTTTGAGAGCGGCGCAACTGCTTCTCTGATGGGAACTGTTCCCGCTGTTATTTTTGGAGGATGCATGACATGTCTTGTTGTCATCACTACTTATTTTGTTTCACCTTCCATTCGAAATATGCATTTAAAAGAAGATACTCCGGCAGATAAATAACCTATTTTATACATTTTACTTCGTAATATTTACGATATTTAAGTCAATAACGATTTAAATTATCTATATGCGCATTTCAATAAAACTACTTTGCTGTTTACTTTTTATCAGCATTGCATTTTCCTCTTTTTCTTTTCAACAGAAAAAAAAGAAAAAGAGCAAAACAAAAAAAGTAAAGGTTGAAAAAATTGAAAATAAAAAGCCTTACGATGCAGTTGATGTAATGCCATCTAAGAATGGAAAAACAACTCCCGGCGAACTGGTAAATGCACCTATTGATTTTTATAATGCTCAAAAACCATTGCCATTAAACAAAGATGTCCGTTATGGAAAATTGCCAAACGGACTGACCTATTATATACAACATAATAGCAAGCCTGACAACAGGGTTGAACTGAGACTGGCAGTAAATGTAGGTTCTAACCAGGAAGAAGAAACGCAAAAAGGACTGGCGCACTTTGTAGAGCATATGGCATTTAACGGCAGTAAACATTTTTCTAAGAACGAATTAGTAAATTACCTGGAAGGCATCGGAACAAAATTCGGTGCACACTTAAATGCTTATACAAGCTTTGATGAAACGGTTTATCAGTTGCAATTGCCAACAGACAAAAAAGAAATTCTAGATAAAGGCTTAAATGTAATTGAAGACTGGGCAAATGGATTAGATTTCGACACGACCGAAATAAATAAAGAACGAGGGGTGGTTTTTTCAGAATGGCGAAACGGCTTAGGTGCCAATAAACGCATGATGGATAAATATCTGCCGGTACTTTACTATAAATCACGTTATGCAGACAGATTGCCGATTGGTGATACCGGAATTATTTTACATGGTCCATATGAACGTCTGACTTCCTTCTACAAAACATGGTATCGTCCAGATTTAATGGCAGTACTTATAGTCGGTGATATTAATGTAGATGATATGGAAGCAGAAATAAAAAAACGTTTCGGGTCTATACAAAACCCTGCAAAAGAACAGGCAAAAGAAGTATATATACTTCCCGAACATCCTCAGACATTAGTATCTATTTCTACTGATCCTGAAGCTACTTTTTCCAGGGCTTTAGTAGTGTATAAACATCCTGCAGAAAATCAAAATTCTGCTGATGGTTACAAACAGTATCTGATGAATAATTTATTTAATAACATGTTCAACAATCGTTTGCAGGAGTTATTGCAGCAAAAAAATCCATCTTTCTTTGCTGCTTATTCAGGTTATGAAAGAGAAACCAGATCTAATGATGCATTCAATCTCACAGCTGTTGCAAAAAGCGGAAAAACTGTTGATGCTTTAAAAATAATCCTGACGGAAAATGAACGTGTTCGTCGTTATGGTTTTACACAGACAGAACTAGACAGACAAAAACTGGATTTATTAACCAATTATGAAAATGCCGTTCAGGAAAAAGATAAAACCGAATCCGCTGATTTGATTAATGAATATGTCAGTAATTTCCTGCAGAATGAACCTGCGCCGGGAATTGAAAGAGAATTTGAACTCGCAAAAAAAATAATTCCTGCAATTACGTTAGCTGATATTAATGCCTTGCCTGCAAAATATATTACTGATAAAAATTGTGTTATTGTTTTAACAGCACCGGAAACTGAAAAGAAATTTTTACCTTGGGAAGGGGAGATAAAAGATATTGCTGAAAAAATAAAAACAGCAGATATAAAACCATATGTAGATAAAATAGTTGATGATCCGTTGTTACCGGAAAAACCTAAATCATCACCTGTAATTAAAGAAACAAAAAATGATAAATACAATATCACCACATTAGAATTAAAAAATGGTGTGCGTGTTTTACTGAAACCGACAAATTTTAAAAATGATGAGATACTAATGACCGCTTACAGTCCCGGCGGTACGTCCTTATATTCTGACAGTGATTATATGAGTGCCGATTATTCCAATGCAGTAGTTATAGAATCGGGTGTTTCTAAATTTGATAAACTTACCTTGCAAAAAATATTGACTGGAAAAACCGCAGGCGTGGCTCCATATGTTGGAGAATTAAATGAAGGCTTTAATGGCGGCAGTAATCAAAAAGATTTAGAAGTGATGCTGCAGCTAACCTATTTGTATTTTACACAACCAAGAAAATCACTGGAAGATTTTAATACATTTATGTCAAAAGAAAAAAGTGAAAACGAACATATCTTAGACAATCCTAATGCTTTCTTTTCCAATAAGCTGTTAAATATAATTTTCAATAAAAATATACGCAGAGGGTTGCCTACCATTGAAAAACTAAACAGGGTGGATTTTGAAAAATGCTTTAAAATTTACCAGGACAGATTTAAAGATGCAAGTGATTTTACTTTTGTATTTGTCGGGAATTTTGACATCGATAAAATAAAACCAATGCTTGAAACTTATCTTGGTGGCTTACCTTCAAACGGACAGAAAGAAACGTGGAAAGATCCGGGCATTATAAAAAGAGAGGGTCTGGTGATTTCAAGAAATCAAATGGGAAAAACACAAAAAGATTTAGTTGGTATTCATTTTCACGGACAGACAAGCTGGACAGAAGATGAAGACTATACTTTCAATTCTATGATAAAATTACTGAATATACAATTACGTGAAGCGATGCGTGAAGATAAAGGCGGTGTGTATGGAGTGGGTGTAAGCGGCATGTTTGTACAACGACCAAAAAATGCTTATGGTATAAATATTCAGTTCAACACGGAACCTAAACGCGTTGATGAATTAATAAAAACAGTGTATGATAATATTGATTCATTGCAGAAAAATCTGACAACAGATGAAAAAATAAAAAAGGTGCAGGAAGCACAGCGTCGTGAGTGTGAAACTGATTTAATGGAAAACGGTTTTTGGTTAAGTACAATTGCGTATTACGATGAATACAATAAAGACATTAATGCATTGGATGATTACTCAAAACAAATTGACGGATTAACCACACAAAAAATCAAAGCTGGTTTCAAAAAATATTTCGACATGAGCAACCATATTGAAGTAGTGCTCGAGCCTGAAAAATAGAATCAGCTGAGATTTTTATCTTTAACTAAACAAACATACATGTGGATTTTAATCAGTCCGAATTTCATTAAATATTTTACGCCAAAAAATATTTCCGGCATTACTATTTTTCCATTTATCATTTTAGAAAAAAGTGAAATTAAGGACGACAAAACATTTGTAAACCATGAAATGATTCATATTTATCAGCAGATGGAATTACTGTTCATCTTTTTTTTACTTTTATATTACACTGAATTTCTGATTTTATTGATAAAGCACAAGAATATGCAAACTGCCTATAAAAATATATCATTTGAGCGTGAAGCCTATACCAATGAAACCAATTATGACTACCTGAAAACAAGGAAATGGCTTTCTTTTATTAAATATTGGTAAAACGGCTCGGAATTTGAGTAATATGAAATACCTTTGCGAGATAATTAAAAATATATGCAAGAAATAAACGTGTTTGTAGTGGATGACCATCAGATATTTTTAGATGGAATTGTTTCCTTGTTAGATGATGAACCAAATATAAAAATTGCCGGAACTGCACATAATGGCAAGCAGGCTATTGAACGTATAAAAAACACAAAAGTTGATGTAGTGCTGATGGATATTAATATGCCTGAAATGGATGGCATCGAAGCCACCAAACAGCTTAAAAAAACAAATCCTGACTTAAAGATTTTAATGCTAACCATGCACAGCGAACCACGCTTCATTAAAGAATGTTTAGAGATTGGTGCAAAAGGTTATGTGCTGAAAAATATTTCTAAAGATGATTTATTAAAAGCGATAGAAACTGTATACCAGGATAAGTCTTACCTAGACCAGGACGCGCAGGAAAAACTGATTTCTTCTATTTCTAATGCAGATGAAGACGACGACAGAAACTACGATGAGCTGGCAGCACAAATCACACAACGTGAACTGGAAATTCTGCAGCTGATTGCTTTGGGTTTAACCAGTCAGGATATTGCGAATAAATTATTCATTAGTAAAAATACCGTGGAAACACACCGTAAAAATATGCTGGCGAAACTAAACGTAAATAATACAGCAGCTTTATTAAAGATTGCTTACAAGAAAGGATTAGTATAATATATTACTTTCCGGCTTTTACTGAAGACGCATATTTTATGCGTCTTCTTTATTAAATAGATTATCTTTGCATATTAAACGTATAAAATGAAAAATGCATTGATTCTTGTTTCTTTATTTCTTGGATTAAATTCAATTCAGGCAAAAGACAAAAAACCTAAAGTAGATGTGGCAGATGACACGGTAACAATAGACGAAAAAGCATCTTTCATTTTGGATCCGATAAAAAAAGCAAAATTTGAAGCCCGGGAGTATTTCTTAAAAGATTTATCCGGAAAAAAATTAGCGTTGATACAATCTGATTGCTACGATGATCCTACCAGACCTAATCCGGACAGATATAAATATCCTTATGCGTCCCAGTATCTGAATACTTGTTTCAGTACGATTACATTTTTAAGCGACAAGAAAGTAGCGGACTTTAACTATTACCATAAGCAAGTAAAACTGGCAGAATTTCTTATTGAATCAGGATTGATAAAAAATGGTTCTGTTTCTGCTGAAGATGAAGACGAATTTGTAATGGTTAACGGAACAAAAAACACAGAAGAGAAAGCACAAAAATTAGGTGGAAATACAATTATCATCAACAATAATAATAACTCCACGCCTGCAACAGGCAACGGTGCAACTTTCCATATAGGAAATTAATAGACAGATAAATTATAAAAAATCTCAGCAATTGCTGAGATTTTTTATTTAAATTATTTGTGATTATGGTTTACTTTCTTCATGTTCGCGTTCCCATGCCATAAAACGTTCTATTTCCTTATTGAGTGTTTTTACCAGGTAACCTAATACAAAAATATCATCTATCTGGCCAATGATGGGAATAAAATCCGGTATCAAATCAAGTGGATTAACAAAGTAAAGCAATGCAGCTACAACCGCTATGATTGCTTTTGTTGAAATATTTCTGTAATCCCCTTTCAGCCACGCACGCAGCATACGCGCCAATGCGATCACGCTGTCCTGAATTTTATAAAACATTTCAGACGTTTCACCTATTTTCAGGAATACCTCATCTAATAATTTAGACACCTTAGTATCTGAAGATATAAGACGTTCAGCTTGCTTATATAAATTATCAAATATACTCTGCATATGTGCTGCATTTATTTTAATAGATAGAATCTTTCACCTGTATTTTTGTCTATTATTTCTTTACCAAACTTTTGCTGTAACAGGCTTGATAAGGTTACATCTTTGGTGCAAATTAAGTAGTTAATATTATTTTCTTCGATAAAAGTAATCTGGCTTTTTTCAATGGATTCAAATATGCCTTTTAATTTCTGATTCTCCACATAAATAACAAATGGTGTCGTGTTTATTGTTTCCCGCTCAATATTTGCTAATATTTTATCACTTGAATATGGATAATTATATGGAGATATTGACAATGGATATGTTTGTTTATCTGAATAGATTAAATAGTGTCCTAAAATAGCTAAGGTACTGACATAACTGAATGGAAAATCATAATCGTATTTACTTCTTATATAAACACCATTTTCAGACAAATGCTTGCTGTTCTTTTTTATTTCTAAAAGATATTCTTTGCTTTGCATATAACCGAATTTATAATTATGTAATGAGTTATTTAAACCTATACAAATCAATAACACGATAAAGATTTTGGGAACAGCAGATGTATTTGATTTAAGCCACACAAACTGTAAAATTAATATAGAAATTAAGCAACACATATTTGTACCGATACTGGAAAATAACTGGGTAGATGTCAGCTTAAAATTTAACAGAGCCCAGGCAGATAACGCAAAAGAAAGTATTAACAATATTAAAAACAATTCTAGCAGGTAGGGCTTTACCGTTTTTAATTTAAAATAAAACAAAAATAAAATCAGATATGGAAAAAATATTAGTACAAATTGTAAAACAGTTCCTCCTGAAATATTAATTACAGTCTTCCAGTAATTAAAATCTTTTATCTTATTAAAGATGACAATAAAATCTGTATTAACATGAGAAATTGCAATAGGAGCAACTTTATAAAAGATTAAAATAGAAAATGCTAAAATAATTGTAAAAAATGCATTTTTAATTTTTTTCTCTTTTTTGAAGAAATACAAAAACAAATACCAGCATATAACTGCCGGAAAGATACTTACCGCATTTCCAATATTCACAACTGGCAATATCAGTAAGCACCAGATTGCATCATCCTGTTTCCTATTTATAAAAAATAATAATGCTGAAATTATAAAAATATAATTCGTAGACATCTTAAGCATAGTTACAGGATTAACGGCATACACAAAAATATCCTGCATAAAATGAACATGTGTGTAAACTTGGAATATAATTCCTGTTACAAAAATCAGAAAAAAACAAAAAATAACATCTAATGATTTCAGCACTTTAAACTGTTCTAATACAGCGCATAAGCCAATCCAGATAACAATATTTGACAAACAAACAACTATTAAAACTAATGTCAGTGCAGTGTTTGTTGAAAAAATATGTACTAATCCTGCACACAACCATAATTCATAATAATGATATGGATTAAGACCTGAAGATAAGACATAATTTGTTGAACTATTTTCATTTCCAAATTGCCTTAAATAATCAATACAATTGGAATAAAAAATATAATCATTGCATGGTTTTAATGGGATATTATAATTCGGATTATATATCTGAAAAAACCTAAATAGAAAGAAACACAAAATACCCAGCAAACTTATCAGAACTACAGGCAGCTTATATTTTTTTGTATTACTACCATTCTCTGTATTGATTTTTGAATTATAATACTTGGAAGAAAATATAATCAGAAATGGGATAAGAAACAATAAAACAGTTAATCCTTTTGTAAACAAAATAGCTGTAACAATAGTAAACAGTGTTAAACCAACTAACATCTTAGCAAAAAGACCTGTAAATAGCTTATCTACGTTTATTTTTAATATTTTAAACATAACCTCACCTAAAAAATAAAAAAAAAGGATTGTTATGATCAATAAGGAGAAGTAAGTTAAAAATATATGCATCATAATGTTACATTTTTTCGCCAACAATTACAACTTGTGTAAATGCATCTTTTGGTCCGAAATAGTATTCTATAAATTTAAAACCTGCTTTTTCAATCAAACCTTTAATATGAGTTTTTGACCTAACGCGCGTAATTTCATCAGGATGCAATTTTACATTTTTACGCAAAATTTTATTTAAGATAAAATGAGCAGAATCCAGTACCTGAACTGTTAAACCGTATGTCGGCGGAATGAATAAACAGATTTTGCCATTCTTCTTTAATACTCTTTTAAACTCTGTAAGTATTTGCTGAATCTCCTCTTCTGTAAAATGTTCTACAACACCTAAATTATAAACTCCGTCAAATGTTTCATCTGCAAAAGGCAGTTCAAAAATGCTTGCCTGAACTATCTTTGCTTTTTGCTGATTTACAGAATCGTATATTTTTAATGCAGGATATGAAATATCCAATGCTGTTACCTGATAATTATTGACAATATCTGTGTCCACTTTTCCGCTGCCGCAACCTGCATGTAATAATGTCTGGCCTTTAGAAAAATGTTTAAAAATGAAATGATTCAATGCACGCTTAATAATATTATTTCTATAAAAATTAGCGAATACATCATACGCTTTATTAGATGACTTGTCTTGTTCAGACCAATAAATATCCCAGTCCTGCTGCACATCACGGTCTTTGCCTTCAAAGACAATTTCCTTTTCATTATTTAATTTATCTTCCATTGTAGATTAATGATTTAAGATTAAAATTCTTTTTAAAAAACATAGTGAATAAAAAACGAAAACTCGTCCATGCATCTTTCAGATTCATTTTTGAATCACCATATGTTCTTTTTGGTAAATGAATGGATATTTCTCTGATGCCGATTTTATTAATGTGCAAAATCAATAAACTTTCAAAGAAAAAAGAATAACTTTTTGATTGCACAAATAAAAAAACATCATGCGGTATTTTATTTAAATCATAATAACGGAACGCACCACTCGCATCATATGGCATGTTCAATAAATGAGTCGTTAAAAAATGCCCTAATTTTGTCAATGTTTTTCTAAATATATTCCACGTTTCCAAACTCTCTTTATTCATATATCTTGAACCAATTACAATTGGTGATGTCTGACCTTCATTATAAAAATCAAGAATATATTCCGGAGAATGTGTCAGATCACAATCCATTGTAATCAGTGCATCATACTTGTGGTCGTAAGCCCAGTTTATACCAGCCTGATGCGCACTTCCAATACCTTGTTTTCCTGTTCTCTGAATCTTAAACAAGTGAATATCATCTTTTGCCAGTTTATCGATAATGGCACCTGTTCCATCCGGAGAGTTATCATCTAAAAATAAGATATCATATGGAGTTTTTAAATGCAACGACTTAATCATCTGATAGATTATATTCACATTTTCTGACTCATTGTAAGTAGGTATAAATATCAGTAATTTCTTATCCATTAAAATAATTAAATACGAGAATCCGCCCTTCTAAAAAGAAGGTGTGAAAATACAAATAAAAACTTGTTTGGACAAATGGTAATAATGAAATTCTAGCTCAATCTCTTTTTATAATCCTCATAGCCGTATGACTGAAGTAATTTATATTCACTGTTTTTATTCAGGATTCCGATACTTGGCAGATTAATTCCATTAAATGTAGATGTTTTTACCATGGTGTAATGTATCATATCATCAAAGATGATTTGGTCACCGATTTGTAACTCATAATCAAATTTCCAGGTACCCATAAAATCACCGGCAAGACAACTCATTCCACCTAGGTTATATTCGTATTTCCCATTTTCTGTACTACCCAAGACTACAGGTTTATAAGGCATTTCTAAACAATCCGGCATATGGCAGGTAAAAGAAATATCCACCATTAATGTTGGAAAATCACCATTCGGAACAATATCTAAAATGGTAGAAATCAAAACCCCGGTTTGCCAGCCGACAGCACTGCCTGGCTCTAGAATTATTTCTTCTATATTCGGATATTTTGCTTTGAATTTTTTTAAAATCTTTATCAAATGCCCGGGTTCATAATCTTTTCGCGTAATCAAATGACCTCCACCCATATTAATCCATTTCGCTTGCTGTATTAATGGATGATATAAATTTATGAACGACTCCAAAACACGTTCTAAAGTGTAGGAAGTATTTTCACATAATGCATGAAAATGTATCCCTTCAATTCCATCCGGTAATTTATCTGATAATAACTCTCTTAGAATTCCTAATCGTGAATTTGGAGAAGCGGGATTATACAAATCAGTTTCTATTTCTGAATACCCGGGATTTATACGCAATCCATATGAAATATCAGCTTGCATTTTATTTTTATACAACTCATATTGCGATAATGAATTGAATGTGATATGAGAAGAAATAGATTGAATTTCATCGTATTCATTTGGCACATACACAGGACAATAAGTATGTGCTTTCACATTCATTTTTTCAAATACTAATTTTGCTTCGTGTAATGAACTTGCAGTCGCACCGTATAAAAACATCTTAACTGTCGGGAAAACTGCGTGAAAGGAGAATCCTTTTAATGCACAAATAATATGTATGCCTGCTTCATCTTGCACCTGTTTTAATAAAGAAAGATTTTTGATCAATTTTTCTTCTTCTAAAACATATGATGGTGATTGAATATTCTGATACTTATGCATTCAACTATTATTTTTTTAACAAACAGATGGTGATATTTATAGCCTCTTTTTAAAAATCCATGGCAAATTTACAATTACAATGGCATTAAAATGATTTTTCTCAGGAAATCATCCAATTTGTACAAAGAATAGTTAATCAGTATTAAAAATATTACAAAAAATATGTTAAATTGGTTAATCATATACAGTTAGATGCACACACATATAATTTATATTAGCAAATAATATTCAATTTGATTAATTTATAATACTTAACTATCTAATACATGAAATCATTTTACATGTTGGTAATACTTTTATTATCCGTTTCTACACAGATTTCTGCAAGAATAACTCCGAAAGAAAAACTGCATCAGCTCTCAGAAAACGGCATATCATTAATTGATAATTCTAAAATATATACTGATTACCAGTATTATTTATTGTCCTCATTTGATTTTAATTCTTACAGAAATTATTCTACACAAAGAACAGTACAAATTGAAGATGGTCCGCTGATGGAATTATCCTCCATTACAGAAATGCAACAATCCGGCAAAGAAATATCTGCTGATTTTATTGAGAAGAAAAAAAATGAAACGGCTATTTCCTCACACTTAAAAAGTATTATTACTTTGATAAATATCGGATTCAGATATGCTCCGAAAAAAAATACAGAAACAGGTTTTTAATAGTCACTCCAACAATAGATTAAGATGAAAAAATATTTTTACTTTCTTTGCATATCGCTGTTCTGTTATGTAAATACTTTTGCTGCACCCGGCGATGATTGCTCAACCGCAATTGCTGTATCTTCAAACGGTTGCTCTGCTGCAACGGCATACAACAATACAGGTATTACAGGAACGCTTGCTGCGCCTTCGTGTTTTATTGCCGGTAATAACAATGGTATGTGGTTTAAATTTGTTGCCAGTACAAGAATTGTAAATGTGACAGTAAACGGAGGTACTTTAACGCAACCCCAAATAGCGTTATTAGACCCTGCTGCCACAGGATGCACAGGACCTTTTACAGAATTGGCTTGTAATAGTTCCGGAACTGCAACTGCTACTCTAAGTTATAGTAATCTTACTATTGGAAATACGTATTTAATTTATGTTGACGGACGGAATAATATTGTCGGAAATTTTCAACTATGTTTAACGTCACCTGTAGCACCATCAAATGACAATCCTTGTAATCCGATTGTAGTGCCCGCAAATAATTTTTGTTCGGGAGCCAATGCATTTACTAACATAGGTGCCGGCAGTGAAAATTTATTTTCTGTATCTTATCCTGCCTGCTGGACAGCAACTGGTGCTTTCAATACTGTCTTCTTCCAATTTACTGCTACAGGTTCATTTAATGCCATTACTGTTAGCGGAAATCTTAATTCACCACAAATTGCTATAGTTTCCACAGGAAATTGCAATGGGACTGCATGGTCTAACAATGGTGCATCAAATTGTGCAAGCAGTAATACGAATACCGTAACAATGAATGCAAACAACTTAACTCCAGGCCAAACATACCTGATTGCCGTTGATGGAAAAATAGATAATGTCGGCGCTTTTCAGCTGTGTGTAAATAGTTATTCTCCAACCGGCGGCCCTATAAATGATATCTGCGCAAATGCCATCTCCTTATGTCCTAACATACTTACAAGCGGAACTACCTTAAATGCTTCCGGAACAAATGACGTGGCTATTTCGCGATGGAATTGTAATGCAGTACTTGATAACCCCGTTTGGTATTCGTATGTAGCAAATACACCTATACAACCGGTAGTCTTAAATATAAACGGCGTTTGTGATTTTGATTATTTGCAAGTGGAAGTATTTAAATATACTGGTGCACCAAGTCATTGCGCTGCAGGAAATACCGCACAATATACAAGTATAGGATGTGATCAATCGATAACAAGTGGTTCTGCAACTTTAACCATACCTGCTGCAAGTATGGTCGCGGGACAAACATATTATGTGCTGGTCGATAACTGGCCCGGAGATTATTGTAATTTTAATCTTACTCTTACAGGAATTGCAGGTGCAAATGCGGGTGCAGATCAGAATATATGTATTTCACAACCTGCATTTAATAATGTTGGTTCACCCGCGGGTGGAACATGGGCGGGAGCCGGAATTACTAATTCGGCTTCAGGAACATTTGATCCTCAGGTAGCCGGATATGGAACACATACATTGTTTTATACAAACGGGGCATGTACAGATCAGAAAATAATTAACGTCTCAGGACCCCAGGTAGTTACTTCAAATAATGTAAGCATCTGTGGTGGCTCTACTCAAATAAGCGGAAGTGTGAATGTATATCCTGTATCGGGATTAACTGCTTTTACAAATTCAACAAATTATAGTATTCCGGATAATAATGCAACAGGAATTTCTTCTGTGATAAATGTATCAGGTATCAGCCCAAACACAGTAGCCACCAATCCTATTCAAAAAGTTTGTATGAATATCAATCATCCATATGATGCTGATATAGTAGCAACTCTGATATGCCCGGGAGGGACACAAATTGATTTGACATCTGACAACGGAGGAGGTGGAGATAATTATACGAATACATGTTTTGTTTTAGGTGCTCCTGCAGTAACAGGAGGCACATCACCATTTAACGGGAATTACTCTCCTGAACAACCTTTCACAAATTTAAACGGATGTAATGTTAATGGCGCATGGACACTAAAAGTAGTAGATAACGGTGGGGCTGACATAGGAAATCTGATAAACTGGAGTATTTATTTTAACAATACAAACACTGTAAATTATGCCTGGACTCCCACAACCAATATGACGGGTTCAACTACACTGAATCCTACAGTAACACCTACAGTTTCCACTACATACTATTTAACTGCAACGGATAATAATTCATGTACCGCTGTAGATTCTGTTACAGTTACAGTAGGTGGATCTATTGCCGGCCCTGATCAGTCTATTTGCGTGAATACAAGTACTTCATTTGCAACTACAGGTACAGGCACATGGACAGCTTTGCCATCAAATCCTGCTATTGTGAGTATCACATCAAACACAAATCCAACTTCCGGTGTAGGGCCATTTAACACAGCCGGCACTTATGATTTTGAATGGAACAGCGGTTCATGCAAAGACACTGTGAAGATAGTTGTTAATACATTACCTGCTGCTAATGCAGGTGTTGATCAAACTTTAACCTGCACTATACCAAGTGTTCAAATTGGTACTGCTGCCATTGCCGGAAATACTTATTCATGGTCTCCTGCTGCCGGTTTATCTTCTGCGAATATTGCACAACCGAATGCTACTGCCCCGAATACTTATACGCTGACCGTAACAAATACTGCCAGCACTTGTTTTGCTACAGATGCTGTAACCATTAATCAGACTGCTGTATTACCTACAGCAAATGCCGGTGCAGACCAAGCGCTGACGTGTACAATAACTTCGGTTGGTATTGGTACATCAGCAGTTGCCGGCAATACATATTCCTGGTCTCCGGCTGCAGGTTTATCTGCTGCGAATATTGCGCAGCCAAATGCTACTGCTCCGAATACATATACTTTAACTGTTACAAATACTGCTAGCGGTTGTACCGCTACAGATGCAGTAACTATCAGTCAAACAGCAATACCGCCAACAGCAAATGCAGGAGCAGATCAAACGTTGACTTGTACCACCACTTCGGTTAGTATTGGTACTGCTGCGGTTGCAGGAAATACGTATTCCTGGTCTCCTGCTGTAGGATTATCTGCTGCTAATATTGCACAGCCAAATGCTACTGCACCTAATACGTATACACTCACTATAACAAACACGGCTAATGGTTGTACAGCTACAGATGCGGTAACAATCTCCCAAAATATTACTCCGCCTGTTGCAAATGCCGGTGTCGACCAAACTTTGACTTGTACCACCACATCAGTTGCTATTGGCACTGCTGCGGTTGTCGGAAACACGTATTCATGGTCTCCGGCTACAGGATTATCTGCTGCGAATATTGCGCAGCCAAATGCTACGGCTCCTAATACATATACGCTGACTGTCATAAATACGGCTAATGGTTGTACAGCTTCCGATGCCGTAACCATCTCACAAAATATTACCCCGCCGGTTGCAAATGCAGGTGTGGATCAAACTTTGACTTGTAGTACTACATCAGTTGCCATTGGCATGTCTGCAGTTGTAGGAAACACTTATTCATGGACACCTGCTGCAGGATTATCTGCTGCTAATATTGCACAGCCAAATGCTACTGCGCCTAATACGTATACCTTAACCGTAACAAATACTTCTAATGGTTGTACGGCTACAGACGCGGTAACT
Source organism: Sphingobacteriales bacterium (assembly GCA_043757615.1). Taxonomy (GTDB): domain Bacteria; phylum Bacteroidota; class Bacteroidia; order Chitinophagales; family JADIYW01; genus JADJSS01. The sequence continues at coordinate 29,888 of JAYVPA010000053.1, forward strand.
ATTGCTCAGAATATTACTCCACCTGTTGCGAATGCAGGAGTCGATCAAACGTTGACATGTACTACTACATCAGTAGTTATTGGTGCTGCTGCGGTTGTTGGAAATACTTATTCATGGTCTCCTGCTGCAGGTTTATCTGCTAATAATATTGCACAGCCAAATGCTAGTGCACCTAATACTTATACCTTAACTGTTACAAATACGGCTAATGGTTGTACCGCTACAGACGCGGTAACTATTTCTCAGAATATTACTCCGCCTGTTGCGAATGCAGGTGTCGACCAAACGTTGACTTGTACTACTACATCAGTTGCTATTGGTATGGCTGCTGTTGCCGGGAATACGTATTCCTGGTCTCCCGCTGGTGGTTTATCTGCTGCAAATATTGCGCAACCAAATGCTGCTGCTCCTAATACGTATACACTCACTGTAACAAATACGGCTAATGGTTGTACAGCTACAGATGCGGTAACTATCTCACAAAACAATACTCCGCCTGTTGCGAATGCAGGTGTAGACCAAACTTTAACATGTACTACCACATCAGTTGCTATTGGTACTGCTGCGGTTGTTGGAAATACCTATTCATGGTCTCCTGCTGCAGGATTATCTGCAAATAATATTGCACAGCCAAATGCTACTGCCCCCAATACTTATACACTGACTGTCACAAATACGGCTAATGGTTGTACAGCTACAGACGCTGTAACTATCTCTCAAAATATTACGCCGCCTGTTGCAAATGCAGGTGTCGACCAAACATTAACCTGTACTACTACATCAGTTTCTATTGGTACGGCAGTTGTTGCCGGAAATACTTATTCATGGTCTCCTGCTGTAGGTTTATCTGCTAATAATATTGCACAGCCAAATGCTACTGCACCTAATACGTATACCTTAACTGTTACAAATACGGCTAATGGTTGTACGGCTACAGACGCGGTAACTATTTCTCAGAATATTACTCCGCCTGTTGCGAATGCAGGTGTCGACCAAACTTTAACATGTACTACTACATCAGTTGCTATTGGTACACCTGCGGTTGTTGGAAATACGTATTCCTGGTCTCCTGCTGCAGGTTTATCTGCTGCAAATATTGCGCAGCCAAATGCTACGGCTCCTAATACTTATACACTGACGGTAACAAATACTGCTAATGGTTGTACCGCTACAGACGCGGTAACTATCTCTCAGAATATTACTCCGCCGATTGCAAATGCAGGTGTCGACCAAACTTTAACATGTACTACTACATCAGTTGCTATTGGTACAGCTGCGGTTGTTGGAA
>JAYVPA010000054.1:0-8607 GCA_043757615.1 Sphingobacteriales bacterium
CTAAATTAAATAAGGATTTGTGTTAATTTCTTCACCGATAGTAGTACTCGCACCATGCCCGTTATAGATACGTGTTGCTTCATTCAGCACCAACAATTGTGTTTTTATCGACTTAATAAGTGTATAATGATCTCCGCCGGGTAAATCAGTTCGTCCGATACTTCCCTGAAATAAAACATCACCGACAATGGCATACAGTTCTTCTTTATTTGAAAAACAAATGCTTCCGGGTGAGTGACCGGGTGTAAATAATACATCAAAAATGGATTCGCCTAATTGTAACTGGTCGCCTTCTTTGATGAAATAACCAACTTCACATTTTTCGGGAATTTTTACGCCAAACATTCTGGCGGTTGCATCCGCCCGTTCCAGTATTGGTAACTCCTTTTCATGGACACCTAATTCGAGATTATATTCATCCGAAATAAACTTATTTCCGTAAATATGATCTAAATGACAATGTGTATTTAATAGTTTTACAGGTTTTAGCGCATTTTCTTCGATATAACCTGTTAATACTTCCTGTTCCTGTAAATTAAAGCAGCCCGGATCAATAATCCAGCACTCTTTATTATGATTAGAAATTACATAGGTATTTTCCTGAAAAGGATTGAAACAAAATGCAGCAATATCTGTCTTTATTTGTGCGTTATCCATGTGATTCTGTGTATTAATTTATTACTGTTTTAAGATTGAATCCTGATAGCTGTCAGGAGAATATCCAAAAATAATCATTCTTGATTGGTATAGGAAACTACATGGATATTTCTTTACTTTGTAAAAGTAGTGATTAGTAGTTGGTATAGCGTATTTAGCACGAAAATAAAATATGAAGAAAATCAAGTCACATTTTTTAAAAACTACAAATTTCGGCTTCCAATTTTCGCTGAAATTTATATTTATTTTCTCATTTCTCTTTTATCATTTCACATCTCTATTCGCACAAACTACACAAGTTCAGTTCGGTCAAAATCGCGTTCAGTACCATAAATTTGACTGGCAATATTATAACACAGATAACTTTACCATTTATTTTTATCCTGGTGGACAGGAAATCGGAAAATTTGTATGGACAACAGCAGAATTAAAATTAAAAGAGCTGGACAAACAGATGGATTTTCATTATCGTTCTCAGGTTGATATTTTAGTATATAATGATATTACAGATTTGGCACAAACCAATATTGGTTTAGGTCAGGAGGATTATAATATTGGTGGTACTGCAATATTGCACGACAATAAATTGTTTTTACATTACGATGGAAATCACCGTCACCTGCAGCGTGATTTAATGAAGGGTTTGTCGGACCTTTATATTCGCCAGATGATGGCAGGAAGCAGTTTCGGACAAAAAATACAAAACGCTATTTTTCTTGTATTGCCTGACTGGTACAGAAATGGTTTATCGGCTTACATGGGCGAGCCATGGAATACAGAAAAGGATTCAAGATTGAAACAGTATTTACTGACTACAAAAAAAACTGATTTCAACAGGCTGGTTGGAGCAAATCCTGAATTTGCAGGACAATCATTCTGGTATATGATTAATGAAATGTATGGTAAAGAAGCCATTCCGAACATTTTATACCTCACGCGTGTAAATCATAATATCAATAAAGGATTTGTGTATTCAGTGAATTCAACTATTGAAGATTTGATGCGTGACTGGAAAGAATTTTATAAAAGTAGGTATCAGTTAGATAATAAAGACAGAGACAGTACGCTTGGTTTTACATCCACAAAAATTAAAAAGAGAAATAATAATGAGATAGGTGATTTGAAAGTATCGTACGACGGAAAATATGCGGCCTATGCAGCGTTTGACGGTGGGTTTTATAAAATATTTGTTCAGGACTTGCAAACAAAAAAAGTGAAACGAGTTGCAAGAGGTGGATTCCGTTCTGACCAGTATCCTTTTGATAAATCATATCCGATTTTGACGTGGACAAAAGCAAGTCATAAATTAGCAGTTATTTCCGAAAGGAAAGATATTATCCGCTTAAGACAAATTGACCTTGATAAAAAAATAACAACCAAGAATAATATCATTAAGTTTCAAAAAATTTACGGAGCTGATTTTACCAATAATCCGAATATGCTGATTCTTTCCGGACAGAATAAAGGTCAAACAGATTTGTACTTATACAACACAGCTAATTCAACAACTACACAGCTGAATAATGATATTTATGATGATTTAAATCCGGCATACATTAACTGGAATGGTAATGACGGTGTGTTGTTTTCTTCCAACAGAACAGAGAATGAATTGTACATGGAAAATATCGATACTATTCTGCCGACACAAACACTTGATTTATTTTATTATGATTTAAATAAACGCGGTACAGAGGTGGCACGTGTTACAGAAACACCTTTTGCCAATGAAAAACCGATAGGAAATTATAACGATTCTTATTATACATTTTTGAGCGATGAAAACGGGATTTCAAATCAGTATGTCGGAACGTTGGATAGTTTTTTTGTGGGAAAGGATTCTGTAGAAACAATTTTAAACGACGAAACCGATTCTGCGCGATCAATTAAACAGCTTGAAGATGTTTACAAACTAAAAGGCATCACTTATCCCGTAACTGATTTTTCAAAAGGAATTCTGCAGGCAGGAATTTCTAAGCAAAACAGCTATTACTATTTTGGTGCCGGTAGAAAAAGAAAAACATTCTTGTACTCTAACCCAAATATTCAGGATGAAGAATTGTCTTCAAAAAAATCATTTGGATTGCTGGAAACATCCTTCAGGAAATTCTATAAGGAAAATGCATTAACAGCTTCTAATTTTAAAAAGTCTGCAAATGCAAAAGACGACAATGATAAGAATAAAATTACAGGTGCAGAAGTTACGATAGATAGTTTGTACAATGAACCGACGAAATACACTTTTGAATCGAATTATAATTCAACGATATCAAATACATTTGTTCAGCAGGAAGTAAAAAAAGATACTACAATAAGAATAGATTCTTCAAAAACAACTGAAGACGAAGCACCACCGTTTTTGCAAAACACACCTGTTGCAGTGGAGAGCAATCAGAATATTGACCGCATCACCGGACAGAAAATCCGGATCTTACATTACCGCGCGAAATTCTCTTCCGATTATGTAGTCACTCAGCTGGATAACAGCATCATGACACAAAACTATCAGAGCTTTAAACAGAATTTAGGAAGTTATAATTTCCCTAATTTAAGTGGTATGATAAACTTTGCAGTGAGTGATTTAATGGAAGACCATAAAATTATCGGAGGCTTCAGGATTCCATTTGATTTTCATGGATTTGAAACGTATGTGAAATATATAAACCTGAAAAAACGTATTGATAAATCAATATTGTATTACAGACGTTCAGATAAAATTAATTTTGATGTGCAGGATGCAAATGGTAATACATTGCCGTTCGTATATACAGGAAAAACAAGAACGAACTTTTTCGAAACCGCATTCAGTTTTCCGTTTGATGTTACAAAGAGTCTGAGATGGTCAGTTTCCTATAGAAATGAAAGCCTTGATGTTTCTTATACTGATCAGGTTAGTTTATTGTTGAAAGATGTAAAAGAAAACTGGGTTTCCGGTCGTGTTGAATTTGTGCAGGATAATTCAAAGGAAATTCAGTTTAATATTTTAAATGGCTACAGATATAAAGTGTACGCTGAATATTTCTATAATGCGAATGAAAAGAAATCAAACATCTTTAATATCGGTTTTGATATTCGCCATTATCAGAAAGTGTACAGAAATATTATCTGGGCAAACAGATTTGCTGGTGCATCTTCATTCGGGCAACAAAAAATATTGTATTTCTTAGGTGGCGTAGATACCTGGTTGAATCCGAAATATGACAGTGATATTCCGATTGCGAGTAATCAGAATTATGGATTGCAGGCTCCTGTTACAAACATGAGAGGCTTGCCGCAAAATATCAGAAATGGAAATAACTATCTGTTATGGAATTCAGAATTGCGCATACCTTTATTTTCTTTCTTCGCAAAAAAACCGTTGAAATCAGCATTCTTAAGAGACTTCCAGCTGGTAGGATTTTTTGATGCGGGAATTGCTTATAATTTTGCTAATCCTTTTGATAAAAATAATTCCAAAAGCACAGAAGTTGTGACACCGCAGCCAAATAATAATCCTATTGTTGTGACGGTAGATTATTATAGAAATCCGTTTGTATTTGGAACAGGTGGAGGTCTCAGAACTAATATTTTAGGCTACTTTATAAGATTAGACACAGGCTTTGGCTATGATGGTTTAAAATTCAATAAAAAACCAATCTGGCATTTTTCATTAAGCAAAGATTTCTAAGTGAGTTGACAGTGGACAAGAATCAAAGTTGGCATACTTATTAAATGTCAATTTCAAAGATGTATATTTGTCAACTGACCTATTGTAAACCGTAAACTATTTTTATGCTCTACTCAATGACAGGCTATGGAAAATCCGGTATTAAACTGGGCGACAAGTCATACATTATAGAAATCAAATCATTAAACAGTAAAACCCTGGATTTAAATTTTAAAGCAGTTGCTGAATTGCGCGGAAAAGAAATTGATATCCGTAAATTAATTTCATCGCAACTGATTCGCGGGAAAGTGGATTTATTTTTTCAGGAAGAGAAATCAAATGGAATGTCAGGCAGTTTGAACTTTAACCTGATAGAAAACTATTATAATCAACTTAAAAAATTTTCTGACGAAAAAAATATTCCATTAGGTGATGTGGTTCCTGCTATCTTGCGTTTTCAGGATATTAGTAAAGGTGAATTGGCAGAGTTAAATGACGACGATATTATTGCATTAAATAAAGGTGTGGAAGAAGCATTAAAAAATATTAATCAGTTCAGAAAAGATGAAGGCACACAACTGGAAAAAGATTTGATTGACAGAATAAATGCGATTCAGCAATTAAAAGGTGAACTGGCTCCACACGAAACCAACAGAATAGAAAAACTTAAAGAAAGATTGAAACAAGATATTGCAAATCATATCGAGGAAGCTGCAGTAGATAGAAACCGTTTTGAGGAAGAAATAATTTATTATCTGGAAAAGATGGATATCAATGAAGAGAAAGTCCGTTTAGATACACATTGTCTTTATTTCATGGAAACGCTGAATGAAGATGTAATGGAAAAAGGTAAGAAATTAGGCTTTATAGGTCAGGAGATTGGCAGGGAAATCAACACCATCGGCTCTAAAGCAAATGATGCAAATATGCAGAAGATTGTGGTACAGATGAAAGATGAACTCGAAAAAATAAAAGAACAAGTGCTGAATATTCTTTAAGTGTATAGTATAGAAATACGTGATAAGAGTAAATTAATGAAAAAATCTCACTACTCACTACTCACTACTCACTACTAATTACTATTTTCGCACATGCAAAAAGTCATTATTCTTTCAGGACCCTCAGGTGTAGGCAAAAATACCTTAGGCGACTTCTTGCTGCAGCAATTTCCCGAACTTTCATATTCTGTATCTGCTACATCGCGTGCCATCCGAAAAGGTGAAGAGGATGGTGTGGATTATCACTTTATGGATAATGAAACGTTTAAAAAGAAAATAAATGATGATGAGTTACTGGAATGGCAGGAAGTATATGAAGGAACATATTATGGTACTTTAAAATCCGAGTTGGACAGAATAAACGGACTTAATAAATTTCCATTATTGGTTGTAGATGTGTTTGGCGCTATCAATGTCATTAAAAATCTAAAGTTTAAACCCTTATCTATATTTATACAGGCACCAAGCCTGGAAATTTTACAAAAACGTTTAACAGCACGCGGCACTGATTCTCCGGTAAAAATTGAAAAAAGATTGTCTAAAGCAGCTATTGAAATGAATGAAGCTAAACAATTTGACCTGACTATCATCAATGATGATTTACCAAAAGCACAAAAGCAATTAGCAGAGGTCGTAAATTATTTTCTCAAATTCGGCTCCTAGTTGTCATTTCGAGCGCAGCGAGAAATCTTGCATAACCCATATCCATAACTTATCAGCAATGAAACTAACTTTTCATTTTTTTTGTTATATTTACTTAGCAAGCATACATTATATGGTAACTGCAATTACACATAAAATCAAAGTCAGCGTAGAAACATTTTATCAGTCTGATTATTCATATCCGATGAGTCAGCATTTTATGTTTGCATACAGAATCACTATCGAAAATAATGGAAAAGATACTATTCAGTTGCTGCGCAGGCACTGGTATATAATAGACGCGCTCGGCCAACGCCGCGAAGTGGAAGGTGAGGGCGTGGTAGGCGAGCAGCCGGTTATAAAAAGCGGTGAAAAGTATGAATACATTTCAGGCTGTGATTTAAAGACAGACATAGGAAAAATGTTCGGTACATTTTTAATGGAAAAATTTAATGACGGAAAGCTCTTTCACGTCATCATTCCGGAATTTTATATGACAGCACCGGTGAAGCTGAATTAATAACGTCATTCCAAGCATAGCGAGGAATCTGTTCAATAAAATCCCTATCTTTAACGTATATAAATAAACCTGATTGAAATTTCATTTTAAGATATTTTTTGTTTTGCTTTTATTATTTCTTTTTATTGGAAATATAAAGGCAGGGAATTGTGTTCCAATTGGTACGATAGTTACGTTAACAAGACAATCAGAAGTAGATTCCTTTCCAATTAATTATCCGGGGTGTACAATTATTGATGGCAGTTTAATAATATCAGGTAATGATATTATTGATTTAAGTGGTTTAAATAATTTGCATTATGTTGATTATTTAGCTATAAATGATAATCCAAATCTAATTAATATTAATGGCTTAAATAATTTAGATACTGTTTACAATTTTGAAATAAAGGGTAATCTGAAATTAAACGATTTAAACGGGTTAAATTCATTAAAAGTTACATTCTATTTTAGTATAGAATATAATTCTATACTAAGAAGTTTAAATGGATTGGATAATTTAGAAAAAGTTGATGCTTTTATTATTGATGTTAATAAATCATTGAAAGACTTAACGGGCTTAAGAAGAATCAAATCTATTGGAGGTCTTGGTATAGGCGGTAATGATTCCATCCTAAATCTAAGGGGTTTAGAATCTTTAATTTTTCTAGACAATTTTACTATTAGCAATAATAATTCTATTATAAATTTAAATGGATTAGAAGGTATTAAAGACCTAGGACAATTTTGTACTATTACGAGTAATAATTCCATGTTGAACTTTTATGGCTTAGAAAATGTGGAAAAATTTAGAAGCGGTTTATCAATAACAGGCAATCCATTAATTCAGAATTTAATGGGTTTAAATAAGGTTAGATATATGAGTGGTTTGAATATTACTGGTAATACTAGTCTTAGAAACTTTGTTGGATTAAATAGCTTAGATACAATTGGAGACTTTGTAGTAGGAGATAATCTTCTTTTGAAAAATTTTGAAGGATTACAGAATTTTAAATTGATGACGGGGCATGCTGTTTTTGATATAAATAATAATCAGTCATTGTGTTCGATAAATCAACTGAATTCTAGTTTGAAACTAGATAATCCTGGCTTTTATATAAGAAACAACCCAAATCTGAATTGTTGTAAGGTTGTTGATACGATTTTAAGAAATAATCCAACTCTTCAAAGTGTGAATGTTTATAATAATTCAACAAGCTGTAATGATACATCCGAAATAAGAACTACTACTACACAAAATTGCTGTACAACAAAATATACCTACTTAAAAGATACATTATGCCAGGGAGAAGGTATAATCTTTAATAATCAAATGCTTACAACAAGTGGAATTTATTATGATACAATTTTAGTAGCCAATAGTACAGATAGCATAATTATTTTACAGCTAAAAGTTTACAATAAATCCTACCAAATCATAAACAAAACATTCTGTATTGGTCAGTCATTTACATTGAGTAATGGAAGAGTTATCACAACTAACGGTATATACAAAGATTCTATTCCAAATATTTGTGATAGCATTATTGAATATCATCTAAATTTTCTGAATAAAATTTCTGTTAATCAGAATCCGGTAATTTGTCGCGGTAAAACATATACTTTGCCTAAAGGGAACTTTGTTTCATCTTCCGGAATTTATAATGATACATTGCAATCTGCTTTTGGTTGTGATAGTATTGTAATAACAAATCTTACCATAACTAATCCAGTTCCATACAATAATAATGTAACAATTTGTCAGGGAAAAACTTACATATTGCCCGATGGAAATATTGTTAGAAGTTCAGGTACATACACAGATACTATAAAAAATATAAATACTTGTGATAGTGTTGTTATTACAAATCTTATAGTTACGCCATACTTGCAGACTTCACAAACATCAACAGTTTGTTTAGGTAAATATTTTGTATTGCCAGGTGGTAGAAATGTAAGTCAATCCGGAACTTATAAAGATACGATAAGAAATAATAATGGCTGTGATAGCATCGTTACTACAAATCTTAGCATTACTAATCCAATTCCATTCACAAATACAATCGCAATTTGTGACGGACAATCTTATATATTGCCAAACGGGAATAAAGTAAATGTTGAAGGAAATTATATAGACACTATCAAAAATATAAATACTTGCGATA
>JAYVPA010000055.1:0-30895 GCA_043757615.1 Sphingobacteriales bacterium
CAGCAGTTACATATTGATTTCCCGGTCCGAAAATTTTATATACCTTCGAAATCGTTTCCGTTCCATATGCCATCGCGGCAATTGCCTGTGCGCCCCCAACTTTATATATTTTGTGTAACCCGCATAAATTTGCTACATACAAAATAGTCGGATGGATTTTACCTTCTTTGTTTGCAGGCGAACATAAAATAATGTCATGGCAACCTGCAATAACTGCTGGTATGACTAACATCAATACAGTAGAAAATAAAGGCGCTGTGCCTCCGGGAACATATACGCCGACTTTTTCAATTCCAACAGATTTTCTCCAGCATTGCACACCGGGCATCATTTCTATAATTTGCGGTTTTGACTGCTGATGCTGATGAAATTTAAAAATATTAATATACGCTGTATCAACTGCCTGTTTAAATTCTTCAGAAACTGATTCCAGTGCTTCTTCCACTTCTTTTACTGAAACCAATATTCCTTCCAATTCAACGCCATCAAATTTTTTAGTGTAATATCTCAGCGCTTCATCACCACGCAATTTTACATCTTGCAAAATCTGTGTAACAGTTTGCTCAATATCTTCTAATGGTTTTGTTGGTCTTTGTATGATATCGCTCCATGTTTCTTTCGGCGGATATTTAATGACTTGCATATTATTATTTTTACCTTTGAAAGATACGCATGCAATGCGTATCTACTAATAAATTAATTTTTCAATTGGCATTACCAGAATACCTTCAGCCCCTGCTTCTTTTAGTTGCTGTATTTTTTCCCAAAAGTCTTTTTCTGTAATCACAGAATGAACCGAGCTCCAGTCTTCTTTTGCCAATGCCTGAACTGTTGGTGAATTGATGCCCGGCAACAATGAAATGATTTTATCTAAACTTTTGTTTGGTGCATTCAACAAAATATATTTATTTTTCTGTGCACGTTTTACTGATTCTAAACGAAACAACAACTGGTTTAAAATGTTATTTTTTTCATCAGACAGATTCTTATTCTTTACCAAAACAGCTTCCGATTGAAAAATCTGTTCCACTTCTTTCAACCCGTTACTCAATAAAGTAGAACCTGTACTTACAATATCACAGATAGCATCTGCCAAACCAATACTTGGTGCAATTTCTACTGAACCTGAAATCACATGAATATCTGCTTTTACATTATTCTTATCTAAATAATCCTGCAGAATTTTGGGATAAGATGTTGCAATAGACTTACCGCTTAAATCACTGACAGAATTATAATCTTCATTTCGTGGAATGGCTAAAGAAAGGCGACATTTTCCAAAACCCATTTTTATAACTTCATCTACCTGTTTGTCGGATTCGACTAATACATTTCCACCAACAATTCCGATATCTGCCACACCGTCCTGGACATAATCCGGAATATCATCATCTCGCAGAAATAAAATCTCCATCGGGAAATCATATGAAGAGGTAACGAGTTTTCCGCTGCTGTTTGGAAACGATATATCACACTCACTAATGAGCTGAATTGATTCTTCACTTAGACGACCTTTTTTTTGTATAGCGAGTTTTAATTTTTGCATAAAACAAATTTAGTTTTTTGAGTATTAATAAAATAAGAAAATATAAATGATTAAAAAATTAGATGTACACTCCTAGTGAGAGTGATGGAAAAGATGCGCATTATGTAATTGCTGTTTCATACATTTCAAATATAAGAATAAATACGGAATGGAGTATTAAGGATTTGTTAGATAATTTATTTAATAATATTTCATAAAGTGTCTGGAATATTAACGAAAATCATGTTGTTTATTATCAAATACACTTACTTTTATAATTGTAAAATATTAAAATGAAAAAATCAATCTTCTTTTTCTTAATTCTCTTTATTTCATTTGAAATAAATTTTGCTCAAAAACAGACAACCGCAAACTCGGCTTTTGATGCATACAAAATATCATTTACAGTACGTCTTTGGAAAGTGTATCCGGAATGGGCCACGCAGATTGGTTATCATAAATACGACAGTTCCTTATTTATTCCAAATGCAGCGCAACGCGATAAAGAAATTACATTCTCAAACAATGAATTGAAAAAGCTAAAAGTATTTTCATTGATTCAATTATCTGATTTGAATAAAATAGATTATCAGTTGATTGAAAATTTTTTAAATAGAAATGTCTGGGAACTGAAAGAGCTGAAAGAATATGAATGGAATCCTGCAAGCTTTAATGTCGGCGGAGCATTTGCATATATCATCAACGAAAGCTATGCACCTTTAAAGAAACGTATGGCAAATGTCTACGTCAGGCTAAAGAATGTTCCGGAATATTATGAAGCAGCAAAACAATCTATCAAAAATCCGTCTGATGAATATCTGCAGTTGGCAATTGAACAAAATCAGGGCAGCTTATCTGTTTTTGAAAGTGATTACGCAGATTCAGTAAAAGCGTTGCGTTTGTATCCTGAAAGTGAGGACGCTTATTTAAAAAGAGGACAGGCTGCTGCTGCTGCTATCAAATCATACATACAATATTTAAAAGATTATAAAAATAATTCCCCCAGAACTTTTCGCTTAGGTCCTGAATTGTACGCAGATAAATTTAAATATTATATACAAAGTCAGTATTCTGTAGATGAAATTTATAAAGCTGCAGTACAGCGAAAAGATTATTTGCATCAGGAAATGTACCAACTGGCAATGCAATTATGGTCAAAGTATTTTGGTACAAAGGTAATGCCGTCAGATAAATTGGTTTTAATTAAAAAAGTTATTGATACTATTTCTATTCAGCATGTAAAACCGGAAAATTTCAGAGCAGAAATTGAAAAACAATTACCTGAATTAACTGCGTTTGTAAAGAAAAAAAATCTGGTTTATATGGACCCTACCAAACAATTGAAAGTCCGTAAAGAACCCGGCTATATGGCAGGTGTTGCAGGTGCTTCAATGAATTCTCCCGGTATCTATGAAAAGAAAGGAACTGCTTATTATAATGTTGGGACATTAGATGGCTGGAGTGCTGAAAAATCGGAAAGTTATTTACGTGAATACAATAAATATGTATTACAAATCTTAAATATTCACGAAGCAATTCCGGGACATTATGTACAATTCATATACAGCAATAAATCACCTTCTATTATAAAATCAATTTTAGAAAACAATGCGATGATAGAAGGCTGGGCAGTTTATTCAGAATTAATGATGCTGGAGAATGGCTATGGAAATAATGAACCTGAGATGTGGTTATCCTACTACAAATGGAATTTACGTTCTACCTGTAATACTATTTTAGATGTTAGTGTGCATACTAAAAACATGAGCCAAGAAGATGCTATGGACTTGTTAGTCCGTCAGGCTTTCCAGCAACAGACAGAGGCAGAAGCAAAATGGCACAGAGTTCAGGTAAGCAATGTACAGTTAGATTGCTATTTTACCGGATTTAAAGAAATTACAGATTTACGTGAAGATTACAAAAAACAAAAAGGTACATCTTATAAATTAAAAGATTTCAACGAACGCTTTCTGAGCTACGGATGTTCGCCTGTTAAATATATAGGTCAATTATTGTTATCTAAAAAATAATGTGTTAAATAATTTGCGGATTACAAAAATATAGTACAACTTAAACATATAAAGATTGCAATCTAAAAGTAGACTTTAATAGTTCTAAAGCGCCTTAAGGGCGCTTTTTAGTTGATATCTTTTTTATGTTTATTATTGATATTATTATTATTTAATATTAACATTGAACAAAATGTATAAAGTATGGGATATTTATCATGGGTAATATTTGGGTTAATAGCCGGAATTATTGCCAAACTTATTATGCCGGGAAAAGATCCGAGCGGTTGGATTATAACTATTCTACTAGGCATCGTTGGTGCATTTGTAGGTGGTTACATAGGACAGCTAATCGGATTTGACACAGGTAGCGGATTTGGTTTCCGCCACTTTGTTACTGCGATTGGAGGTACACTAATATTATTAGGTGGGTATCACTTATTCAAACGCAACCAATAATCTTAGTAATTCTAAACAGGCAAAAAATTAGAGCACCCTCTTGGGTGCTTTTTTATATCCATATTTATTATTAACAATATTAATCCCTATCTTCATAAGTACACAACAAATTCACCATGAAGACACATTTACTTGTCGGTTTATTTTTAGTACTGATTATTTCCTGTAAAAAAGAAGCAGACACCAGCAGAAAAGCATCTCCACCTGATCAGACAGAAATAAATAAATTAAAAATAAATCAACTGCAAATTCTTGGAAGCCATAACAGCTACCACAAACATATGGACCAGAGATTATTTACATTTCTGGAAAATATTAATTTTCTTTTACCCGCAAAATACAAAGTAGAGGATTTAGATTATGCGCAAGAACCGCTCGTCGACCAATTAGATGTTTATGGTTTGAGAAGTTTTGAAATAGATATTTATAATGACCCGAACGGCGGATTATTTTATAACCGTAATGCCAACAGATTTGTACACATGACTGTAGAGTCGCATATTGCTGAACTGCAGCAACCAGGATTAAAAGTATTACATATTCCGGATATTGATTATGAAACACATTACTATACATTTAAGAGTATGCTGCGTGCATTAAAAGACTGGTCAGACGCGCATCCAAACCATATTCCAATCTTTCTTTTAGTGGAAACAAAAGAAGAAACCGTGGGTGATGTTTTAGGTTTCTTAGGTTTTACAACCGCCATAAAATACACGCCCGCTTTAGCAGATAATATTGATGTAGAAATAAAATCTGTTTTTGGAGATGATTTGAAGAATCTTATCACACCTGATATGGTAAGAGGTTCTTATCCGACATTAGAAGCAGGGGTATTGGAAAAAAACTGGCCTACCGTTGGTGAATCCAGAGGGAAATTTATAATTACTATGCAAGGCGGCGCAGAAAATGAATATCTGCAAGGGCATCCTTCACTGCAAGGCAGAGCGATGTTCGTGATGTCTGATCCGGGCAAGCCTGAAGCTGCTTTTATCGGCGATGATGATCCTGTAAAATCAGGGGACACGATTCCTACTCAAGTACGTGCGGGTTATATAGTCCGCACCCGTACCGATGACCCGAATAAACAAAACAAGACGGGTGATTATAGGGTACAAAATGCTGCATTTGCAAGTGGTGCTCAAATGATTTCAACAGATTACTACAGACCAGATCCACGTTATATAACTTCGCCGGGTATATTTACAAATTACAGCTGTAAATTTCCAAACAATGAACTGGCAAGAATCAACCTGATTTCTGCGCCGGATAAACAAGGTGCGGGAATAATTGCTGAATAATATTTTGTCAATGGTCAATGGCTATTGGTGATTAGTCTATCAACTGCGGACTATCAACTAAAATATCTTATCTTTAATCATGCGCGTCGTTTATTGTATTTTATTTTTGTTCATTTTAAATTTGACATTCGGACAGGAAAATGATTATTCAATTAATATTGATGATCTGTTAAAGATTAATCAGATTCAAACATTAGGTAGTCATAACAGTTATCACAAACGCGCAAATAAATTTGTACTGAGATTTTTAAAAGGGTTAAGTGGTATTCTTCCTAAAGAATTCAATCCTAAAGAATTAGACTACGCACACGAACCTTTAGATGTTCAGCTGGATAGTTTTCATTTAAGAAGTTTTGAAATAGACATTTATGCCGACCCAAAAGGCGGACAATATTACAACCGCAAAAGAAACAATCTTTTAGGCAAACCAAAATGCTGTAATCTGGATCCGCTGAAAGAACCTGGTTTTAAAGTAATGCATATTCCAGATGTTGATTATAATTCGCAATATCTGACATTTAAAAGTGCTTTAGTTGGATTTAAAGAATGGAGTGACGCGCATCCTACACATTTGCCGATATATGTAATGGTGGAATGCAAGGAAGAAAGTATTGCAGAAAAATTAAAGAAATTACATTTTGCCAGAACTGTTTCGTTTTCTCAGGAAGTAGTGAATGATATCGACAAAGAAATTAAATCTGTTTTTGGCGATAGTTTAACAAACATTATTACGCCTGATATGGTTCGCGGAGATTATGCTACACTCAATGAAGCTGTATTAGCCGGAAATTTTCCTACGATTGCACAGGCACGGGGTAAAATTATTTTTGTAATGATGGAAGTTGGGGCAGATAATTATTTAATCAATCATCCATCGTTAAAAGACAGGGCGATGTTTATTTTTTCAAAACCTGACAAACCGGAATGTGCGTTTATAAAATATGATGATGCTATTGAAGATGAAACTAAAATTACAGATGCGGTGAAGAAAGGTTATATCGTCCGGACAAGAGCTGACTTACCAAACAATCAAAACAGAAGCGGAGATTACACCCAGCAAACTGCCGCATTCAGAAGCGGGGCACAGATTATTTCATCCGATTATTATACCCCTGATCCGCGATATAAAAGACATCCGAAAAAATTTAAAAACTATTATACCAGATTCCCCGGTGCTGATATTGGAAGAATAAACCCTGTGAATGTATCTGATAGCAAGCTGAAGGAATAGATGAAGAAATGGCACCATGAATACATATCGTATTTGACACTTTTTGCCATACTTTACTCTCAACAATAGAACAAAGCTAGCGGTAGTAATACGCCAATGCGCATGCCTCGTTCCGTTGGTGTGCAATTTTAAAGCCACTGCAAAACAATGAAAACAGCTAAATAAGATAATGGTTCAAAACGATAAAAAAACTGAAAGATTTTCTGAGTAAGTATTCGCGACGAATCGCGGAAAAAGTTTACCTTTTTAAACGTGAGACGCTTACAATACTCGGTAAAATTATAAGAAAAAAAAATGGGAAACAATTGTTTGAGTATAACTTATCGTTTTGATAAAATGCGTTTTCACGACAAAAATGACTGCGCCAATGAGGTTAGATTAGCCACAATAATTTTATCTAAATGTTTTGCAATGCTGATCGCTTTAATACTGGAATTGTTTTAGTAATTTGCATAAACTAAAACAGCACACAAATATCAACTCTCTTTACAACTCTGACTAACGTTGTGCGTCATACAAAACCCCGTGGCAAAACCTTTCTACATAAAAATTGTTTATCTCTTTCAAACTAAAAAATGCAAGTAATGAAAATTACAACACTCAAATTGTCAATAATTGCTATTTTATTATTATCAACTTTAAACAACACAATCATGGCACAAAAAATTTTACCTGCGGAAAAAGATGCAAATATTATTTTAGACATGCGTACATTCTTAAAGGCACTTAACAACAGTGGCGGAAAACCAGTAGAAGAATTAGCACCTAAAGATGCAAGAATGGTATTGGTTAACGCCCAAAAATCAGTTGCTTTTACTTATACTGATATTGAAGAAAAAAAACGAAAAATAACACAAGACGGCATTACAGTAAATATTCACGTAGTAAAACCCAAAAATGCAAAAGCTAATATTCCTGTATTCATGTTTTTTCATGGTGGTGGATGGGTTTTAGGTGATTATCCCACACACAAAAGGCTTGTAAGAGATTTAGTAGTAAACAGCGGTGCTGCTGCAGTTTTTGTAGATTATACACCATCGCCTGAAGCTCAATACCCTGTGGCTATTAATGAGGCGTATGCTGCTACAAAGTGGGTGGCTATTAATGGAAAAGAAATTGGTGTTGATGGCAGCAGGTTAGCAGTAGCTGGCAATAGTGTAGGAGGTAATATGGCAACAGTTGTATCGCTAATGGCAAAGGATAAAAAAGGTCCAAAAATTAGCTTTCAGCTTTTGCTATGGCCTGTAACTGACGCAACATTTACCCAGCCTTCTTACACACTTTTTGCAGAAGGGCGGTTTCTTACAACACCACTTATGAAATGGATGTGGAATCAATATACAACCAATGCAGAAGAACGCAAGAACATTTATGCATCGCCATTACAAGCTACTATTGAGCAATTAAAAGGTTTGCCACCAACATTAGTGCAAGTTGCTGAAAATGATATTTTACATGATGAAGGTGTTGCATATGCCAGAAAATTAGATGAAGCTGGTGTACCTACAACTATTACGGAGTATAAAGGTTTTATACACGATTATGGTATGTTAAACCCTTTAGCTAAAATACCGGCAGTACAATCATCAATTCAACAAGCAGCAGTTGCCATGAAAAATGCCTTAGCCAAAAAATAGGTTTAAGAAAAGAGGTTTAAGTTATTAAATAAAATCGATCTTTTTAAGCTCCTTCTTTTTAGTTTATAGTAAAAAAATAAATGAAAGTAAAAACAAATATCGGACTCATTAAAAGTCAAAGTGACAATTTAGCTAAAAAATTGAATGAACTTTTAGCAGACTATATGATGTTTTACCAAAATACTCGAGGTTTGCATTGGAATATAAAGGAGATAAATTTTTTGAACTACATATAAAGTTTGAAGAGCTTTATACCAATTTATTGATAAAGGTTGATGACATAGCAGAAAGAATTCTTACGTTAAACCACGTACCGTTTCATTCTTTTACAGATTATGAGAAGTAATCGGAAATTAAATCACTTAAAAATGTAACGGATGGCAAAGAAGGTGTTGAGAACATTGTATTAACTTTTGAAATTATACTATTAAAACAAAGAGAATTACTAATATTATCTGCTGATGCAAACGACGAGGGTACAAATTCTTTAATGAGCGACTATATCAGAGAACAAGAAAAATCAGTATGGATGTACTCATCTTATCTTGGAAAATGATAAAACAGTAAATGTACGAACGCACAACATGGAGTTTGGCATTATTGGGGCAGGTCGTTGAACTTCATCTTCAGCAACATGGCATCTTCAGTACCAGCGTGATGTTTTTCAATTTAGCCTTAAGTTGTTATTTTCAACTTTAATTTTTTAATTGGGCTCCATTTCCGGGCTAACAATTTTCAAATACGCCAACAACGCCAAGCCGCAAACCGTTATAGATTTACCTCAGCACACTCAACTTACTTAAATATGTTTGTGTGTCTGTAGAAATAGAAATCAGGTATAATCCGTTTGAAAGGTTCTCAGCAACTATAATCATTTCTTTATTTCTGCTTTCTGCACTATAAATTAATTTTCCTGTTACGTCTGTAATTTCAATTACAGCATTTTTAAATTGTATCTCTTTCGGAATATTAATTGTAAAATTCCCTACAGAAGGATTGGGAAATACATCAAATGATTTTACCCTATTGTTTCGTATACCTGTTGTAATATCAGGGTTTAATATCTTGTATAAAAAAGATGTAGTTTTCTCCAACACAAAACGATGTGTTGCCGTATCAGCTATCTGATCTACCGGATGCCCCACATGATTAATCGGGTAAAATTCTGCATTCGTTCCGTACCCTTTTATTTTGGGAAAGATTTTATTATCGCCGTAAAATTGTCCGAGCCAACAGACTACCGTTTCAAAACATCCGACATTAAACGGAACCACTAAATCCGGATTATTATGAAACGCTAGGTATTGGATATCTTTATTATTATTGATATAATTCAAATCCGCAACAGCACCGCTACAACTTACAATTGCCTTCACTCCTTTTATTGTATAACCAGGATTTCCGCTGTTTCCATCCAGGCCGCCGACATCTCTGTAAGAAACTTTAACAACCGTATTCATTTCTGAAGTGTCATCTAAATAAATGGTCTGCAGCATACATATCGCACCTGCTGAAGAACCATAAATAAATATAGTATTCGTATCTACTTTATAATAATTATTATTTGTTACAACATCTTTTTTGATATACCTAATAGCAGCTTTTAAATCCTGAGTAGTTCTTGCAATGGCACGAAACCAATTATAGATATCGACGAAATCTAAAAATGGTGAAATCAATGTATTCTGCTCTACTCTGTATTCTATATTTGCCGTAACATATCCTTTTTGAGCAAAATATTCTGCTGTTTTATTAATCGACTGGTCAGTTCTGCTGCCGCCAATAAATGAACCTCCATGCACAAAAAATATAATCGGACGCAAAGATGCTGTGTCATCCTGTGGCTCATAAACATCCATTAATAAATTTGTCAGCTGATTTTTATTATCGTAATTGCTGCCATATTGAATATCTGTATGTTTTACAAAATTAAAAACAGAATCCAGATATCTTGTCTGAGAAAATACAGTGGCAGATAATATACAGAAAAAGGAAAGTGTAAAGAATCGTTGCATACCTTTCAATTTTATTACTAAATATAAGGCATTTTTGCAAAAATTGTTTACTTCGCCAATAACCAATTTTTGAAAACATCAAAATTAGCTGACATCGGCACTGATAATTTCTTACCGTTGATGATACTTTTTAATCGTTCAGGAATATGAATATGCGCTTCAATTAAAGGCTCAACGATTTCACCAAATTTTACTGGATGTGCCGTTGCCAAAATTACGCTATTTATAAAATATGGGTTCAGGTCATTATCAAAAACAAAATCTTCCATACCCAAATATCCGATAGCGGTATGCGGACACATTACATAATTAAAATCGTTAAATACTTTCTTGATACATTCAGCAGTCTGGTCATTATTGTATGAATAGGCAGCAATTTCATCACGTACTTTTTCTACATCATTTCCGTACAAATCCATTAATCGTGCAAAGTTGCTCGGGTTGCCAACATCCATTGCATTCGATAAGGTTTGCACAGAATGTTTTGGTTCAAAATTTCCTGTTTCATGGTAAATTGTAAATATATCATTGGAATTATTTGCAGCAATCATTTTAGTGATTGGCAAACCCATTTTTTTAGCAAACAAACCTGCTGTCAGGTTTCCAAAATTTCCCGATGGAACAGAAAAATACAATGGCAGACTTTTATCATCTAATTGTTTATACGCATATATATAATAAAAAGATTGTGGAATTAAACGCGCTATATTGATAGAGTTTGCTGATGACAAAGTCAGTTTTTCATTTAAATCTTTATCTAAAAATGCTTGTTTTACCAATGTCTGACAATCATCAAATGTACCGTCAATTTCTATTGCAGTAATATTCGCACCAAGCGTAGTAAATTGTTTTTCCTGTATATCACTCACTTTTCCTGCCGGATATAAAATCGTCACTTTGATGCCTTCCACATTTAAAAAACCATGTGCTACCGCACTGCCTGTATCGCCGGAAGTAGCAACCAAAATATTTATTTCTTTATCATTATCACGTAAAAAGTACCCCATTAATCTGCCCATAAAACGAGCCCCAAAATCTTTGAAAGCTAAAGTTGGTCCGTTATATAATTCAAGAACATTATAATCCCCCACTTCAATTAACGGCGCATCAAAATTATACGCCTCCTGAATAATTTTATTCAATTCTGCTGCAGGAATTACGTCCCCGATTAAATGCTGCGCAATATGAAATGCCATTTCTGAAAATGTATAGCTGTCTAAATTATCCCAGAATTTTTGCGGCAATGGATTTATTTCATAAGGCATATACAAACCATTATCGGCTGGAAGCCCTTTTAAAACAGCCTCTTTCAAATCTACGTCAGGTGAAATATTTTTGGTGGAATATAGTTTCATTCTTTTCTTCTTAAAGTCTTTTATAATCTTAGCAAGATTTTTCTCTTCGTTCGAAATGACAATATTATCTGTCTTCTCTGTTTCTTTTAATAGCTCTGTATACTATTAATCCGCATAATATAGCAATTACAATCGGCGTCAGCTCTTTTGTCACATCTTCAATTTGTTGCAATTTTTCTTCTGACTGGATATGTGCATACGTCAGTACAAAGTAAGGCACTATCATCACTACAGCAATCGCTGCAAGAATCAGTACTTCAATTTTATATTTTGATAAAAACTCTTTCATATTATATCTCATTAAAATCATCCGAACGACTTTAAGTCGTCCGATGTTTAATCGGTAATCAATCCGTCATTGGCAAAACCTTTGGTCCCTGGTTGTTTACTTTACTAACGTATACATCCGCACCAATGTTTAAATTATTCATCACTTCTTTCATCGCCTCGCCTGCTTTATATGCTGCTTCTTTTCCATGACAAAGAGCAAACACACTCGGTCCGGAACCACTGATGCTGCCACCAAGCGCTCCTGCATCTTTCGCAGCTTTTTTCATTTCATAAAATCCGGGGATCAGTTTACTTCTGTATGGTTCTGCAATATAATCTACTAAACTTCTTCCTATCAAATCATAATCACCGCGCAGTAAGCCAACCATCATGCCTCCCACATTTGCACTCTGTCGTAATGAATGTGCCAATGGAATATCTTTTGGTAAAATTTCCCGTGCATCTTTCGTTAATACAATCACATGCGGATTGATAACAGCGCACCACAAATCTTCCGGTACCGGAATCTGTAAAATATCTAAAGGTTCGTAACTTCTAACTAAAATAAAACCGCCGAATAAACTTGCTGCTACATTATCTGCAATGGCCGCATCACAAGCAGCTTTTTCTGCATTTAATAAAAATGGAAGCATTTCTTCTTTCGTCAGTTTTTCATTGCACAACATGTTTATCGCAAACACACCTGCTACAGCACTTGCAGCACTGCTGCCTAAACCACTACCGCTCGGCATCATTTTCTTTAACCAGATTTTGCAACCGAAATCTGCCTGTATAAAATCTAAATAATCCTGTATGGCAACGGTCGCAGAATTCTTTTTAGGATCACGCGGCAACACACCACCATCACCTTCAATATCTGCAATCACTACCCCTTTTTCAGATGTAATTTCCATGATCAATTCATCGCCGGGTTTATCTATTGCAAAGCCTAACACATCGAAACCACATGCTACGTTTGCAACAGTTGCCGGGGCGAATACTCTTATTTTATCTCCAACTTTCATATTCATATTTTTGTCTGAACTATGATTTTTGTGATTTCTATGATAACTATGATTTCTTTAATTATTAATCATAAAAATCATATTCATCAAACGAATCACAGTTCAGACATTTTAATTAGCCATATAATTTCCAATACTTATAATCTCCGCAAATACACCCGCCGCTGTAACTTCCGCGCCGGCACCGGGGCCTTTAATCACCAACGGATTATTTTTGTAACGCTCCGTAGTAAATACAATCATGTTATCACTGCCGCTCAGGTTAAAAAAAGGATGCTTATTATCTACTTGTTTTAATTCTATGGAAGCAGTTCCATTTTCAATGACTGCCATATAACGTAGTACATTACCTTTGCTTTCTGCATCTTTTTTCATCGTCTCATATATTGCGTCTACATCCGGCAATTTCTCCAAGAATGTTTTTACATCTACTTCACGCAAGTTTTCCGGAACTAAATTTTCTACGTTAATATCACTCAATTCCATCTGAGCACCGCTGTCTCTTGAAAGAATCAAGGCTTTTCTTGCAACATCCAATCCTGACAAATCATCGCGCGGATCCGGCTCTGTAAACCCTTTGGCTTTTGCATCTAACACTACATTGCTGAATTTTAAATCCCCTTTGTAAGTATTGAAAATATAGGATAATGTTCCTGACAATACTGCTTCAATTTTTAAAATCTTATCGCCTGAATTCATCAGCGATTGCAATACACCAATTATTGGTAAGCCTGCACCTACGTTTGTTTCATACATAAAACGTGCATTGGATTTTTTTGCCAGTTCTCGTAAGCGAACATATTTTTCCTGACTTAAGGTATTTGCAATTTTGTTTGGCGTAACGATAGAAATACTTTTCTTCAATAATTTTTCATAAAACTCTACCACACTTTTGCTTGCAGAACAATCTACAAAAACAGCATTTGCAAAGTTCAAATCAATTATCTTGTTCGTATATGCATCCAGGTCGGAAGTCTCTCCCTTTTCCAGCAAAATTTTCTCCCAGTTTTCCAAATCAATTCCATTACTGTCAATCAACATTTTTTTAGAGTTGATAACACCCGTTACGTTTATTTGAATTGATTTTTCTTTCTTAAGATATTCAAACTGTTCTTTTATTTGTTTCAATAATGTCTGACCAATCAAGCCTGTCGGACCCACTAAAAAGATATTAATGGAATGAACATCGGTTTCAAAGAAAATTTCGTGCAACGCATTCAACGCTTTCGCTTCGTTATGCCTATCGATAACCGCAGTAATATTTAATTCCGAAGAACCTTGCGCAATCGCATTAACGTTGATACCATTTTTCCCTAATGCTTTAAACATCTTTGCAGAAACGCCCGGCACATTCGACATGTTCTCTCCAATCACTGCGATGATAGAATTATTTGTTTCCACCACTAAAGGCGCAATCTGACGATTCTGAATTTCATACCGAAATTCTTCTTCCACACTTTTCTGTGCTTTTTTAATTTCATTCGGAACAATACCAAAACAGATGGAATGCTCGGAAGAGCCTTGCGTAAGAAAAATAATATTAATGCCTGCGCGTGAAAGCGTACCGAACAAACGTGATGCGATTCCAACAACGCCCACCATTCCTGTGCCTTCCATACGCAATACTGCAATATCAGAGATGGAAGAAATTCCTTTAATTACGTTATTTGATTTCCCTGAATCTTTAGAAACAAACGTTCCGGGATGCTCCGGATTAAAAGTGTTTTTAATAATCAAGGGAATATTTTTGATATACGCAGGTTGTATACTCGGCGGATAAATTACTTTTGCGCCAAAATGCGACAATTCCATTGCTTCTTTGTATGACAGAGTCGGAATGGTGAATGCCTGTTCAACACGACGCGGATCAGCAGTCAGTACACCATCAACATCTGTCCAGATTTCTATAGCTTCTGCTTTCAATGCAGCGCCAAATATGGCTGCAGTATAATCAGAACCGCCACGTCCTAATGTTGTAACATTTCCGTTATCATCACAACCGATAAAACCTGTAATAACAGCAATGCCATTTACTGCCTCAAAAAAGTCCAGAATATTCTTATTAGTCTTGTCAAAATTTACTTTTGCAGAAAGGTAGTTTGAATCCGTACGTATTAATTTTGTAGCGTTTACATACAAGCCATTCAAGCCGGCACTTTTCAAAGCACCTGCTACAATGAACGAAGCGAAACGCTCACCGAAAGAAACCAGTTGCGCTAATGTTTTATCAGATAATTCGCCGAGCATATTTATTCCTTTCAGAATATCTTCCACGCGAATCATACTTTCAACAAACTCTTCCAGCATTTCTTTTTTCACTGCTTCGTCTGTAATCAATTCGTCGATTGCAAACCGATGTCTTTCCCTGAAACTGTCAAATATTTCAAGATAAGTTGTGTTATCTTTTTTCTCTGCTAACTTTCCTGCGTTAATTAACTGATCTGTCACTTTGCTGAATGCCGAGCACACCAAAACCACTTCTTCATTCTGTTCTTTTTCTTTACGGACAATCCCGATAATACGTTTAATAGTTGAGTTAGAACCGACAGATGTACCTCCAAATTTTAATACCTTCATGTTACCTATTGCGATTTTATGTGTATGAAACAATTTATATTTGAAAAATATTGCATAAATTGTTGATTAGCAAAAATAAGTAATCGATTATAATATTTTTAAACAATCAATTTTATTGACGTTAAGTATTAATTAAATGTTGAAGATATTGAAGTTTTTCTACAGTATTTGGGTCGTTGTGAGCTTCACAGTACTGACCATTCCAATGATGATAGGTTATGGATTACTAAAACTGATTCCTTATAAACACCAGATAAGAGGCGTTTATGTTATCAACCGCATAGCTATTTTTGTATGGTCTGTATTTGCAGGCATGCGTTATAAAATTACCGGGCTGAAAAATATTAACCCGAAACAAACTTATGTAGTGGTTGTAAATCACCTTAATGCTGCAGATATTTTCGCAACTGCTTACGGACAACGTGTAGCAGCAAAACCTTTGATTAAAAAAGAACTCACCTTAATTCCAGGTTTAGGACAACTATTCAGTTTGATGTGTTTACCTGTTGACAGAAGCAGCAAGGAAGCACGATATAAAAGCAAAATAAAAATGCTGGACGATTTGAAAAAAGGCATTTCTGTTTTGATATATGCTGAAGGTACACGCAACAGAACCAAAAATCCATTGCTGCCATTTTTTGATGGTGCTTTTGAATTAGCCATTGATGCACAGGTTCCTATATTACCGGTTTTATTAACAAACATCAGAAAAATAAATAAAGTGGACACTCTTTTAGTGCAGCCCGGCACTATGGTAATAAATCACTTGCCTTCTATATCTACCAAAGGAATGGTGGCTGAACAAATGAATGAACTAAAATTGGAAGTTTATAAAAGAATGGAAACTTTTCTACTTGAAAATGATTCTTATTTTACTGAGAAAAATATTGTTGCATAATATTCTTTTTGTGTTGCATAATTCACAGTTTACTAATCTTATTCAAAAACTTACAAAACATTTTATATAAGATATTGTTGAAATATGTTGAAAACAATAACTTTGTATATAATTCTGTTTTAAAAACTAACAAAATAAAACATTATGAAAAAATGGATAAGCATTCCTGTATTATCGCTGATAATTATCATTACAGCTTGCGGTCATAAAAAAGCAACTGTGGAAGATTTACAGCTACGTATAGATTCCTTGCAAACGGCACTAAAAGGACTTGATTCAGAGCAGGTTTTAACACATATGCGTCTTGAGCGTTTTGATTCACTGGATTTTAACATCTATAACAGCCAGTTATGGGATCAGTTTAACATCAGCCATGAAGATGGTGTACGTGTTTATTATCCGGATGGTCAATTATCCTTAGGATTATCCAATCATACTGATATGCTGAAACCAATGTTTGCCTTTGCACCGGATACAAAAATCATTGACCATCGTGTAAAATTCGGCGGCAATGACTGGACTGCAGTTATAGGAGAAATACAGGGTACATTTACAGATACTATGTCTACACCCGATGGTCATATATATCCTCCAACCGGTAAACCGTTTAAGTTCTTGATGTGCACCATATCGCATTGGGAAGGAGGAAAAATGTCAGATGAATATTTATTCTGGGATAATCATGCGTTTTTGAAACAGATTGGACTGATACAATAAGCATTTACAGTAATATGCAAAAGATATAACTAATTAGATTAGTTGTGTAACGACTATAATATTGTTCTTGTCCATTTTTGTGTTACAATGCAATGTATGCAAATAGATACTGAACTCAATATTGACAGAAGAACATTTCGGGCTGCGATAAAAGATGTGACAAAGACTGCAAAAGCGGTTAATCTTATTTATGTAAATAACAAACAAGATGGTATTATTCGAAAGCGTAAAGGAGAATCATTCTACTATATTGAAGATTCTAAAAAAATTACAGATAAAGATAAATTAGAGCGTATCAAAAAATTAGTAATTCCACCCGCTTGGGAAAATGTATGGATTTGCAAACAGGAGAATGGACATTTACAAGTTACCGGAATTGACAAGCTTGGAAGAAAACAATATCGTTATCATCCATCATGGAATAATATACGCAACCACACAAAATTTTACAGATTACTTGAATTTGGAAAGCAGTTACCAATGATGCGTAAAATATTAGAAAAGAACCTGTCTCTTGCAGGTTTTCCAAGAGAAAAAGTATTGGCTGCAGTAGTTAGTTTGTTAGAGCGGACAAATATTCGTATCGGAAATGCATTTTACGAAAAGTTATATGGTTCATTTGGGCTTACCACTATGAAAAATCATCATGTAGATATAAGTGGTGCAAAAATAAATTTTACCTTTAAAGGCAAAAAAGGTGTACATCACAACATTGATTTACGAAGCAAAAAACTGGCAGCCATTGTAAAAGGTTGTAAAGAAATTCCAGGCAAGGAATTATTTGAATATATTGATGAAGAGGGCATTGTCCGAAATGTAGATTCAGGTATGGTAAATGAATATATCCGCACTATCACAGAAGGTGATTTCAGCGCAAAGGATTTCCGTACCTGGGCAGGAAGTGTACAGTCATTACTGGGATTTAAAGAGTTAGGCGGTTATGAAAATGTAACAGAAATGAATAAAAAAATACCTGCTGTATTTGATATGGTTGCATCGCAATTAGGCAATACCAGAACAGTCTGTAAAAAATATTATGTGCATCCTGCGATTATAAAACTTTATGAAGAAAACAAATTGGAGAAATATCTGAGTGAATTAAATTCGCCTGCATCTAATGATTCGGGATTGCAACCTGAAGAAGTTGTATTAATGAAGATTTTAGAAACTGTTTAAAATTATAATTTCACTACACGTTCTTTAGCTACAATGTAATATGTTGCATCTTCTTTCCTCTCCAATAAGTATAATCCTGTAAGATATCCGAATGCCGGAAGAATAAAATTTTTTCCATTAAAATAAAAACATGCAAGCTTTATAGACTGCTTCGCTACACCATCAATTTTTATTCCGGGATGAATATGTCCGCAAAAGTTAATTTTTAATGTCTGTGGTAAAGGTTTGTGTGTGAAAACGAAATCAGCTTCTACTATAGATTTTACTTTTATCAGATTAGGTAAGCTATACGTGGCATTGGTCAGTATATCATGATTACCTTCTACCAGGATAAATTTTATCTGTGGGTATTCATTTAAAAAAGAAAGTACCTGCATCCATTCACTGTTATATGCATTATGAAATAAATCTCCTAAAATTAAAACGGATAGTGGCTGCCATGTATCTAATAAAAACCGAAGTTTTTCTATATCCTTTGTATTGCTTTGAGAAGGTAGCGCTACACCGTGCTTCCTGAAATGTGTTGCTTTTCCTAAATGGATATCACTTAGAATTAATTGTTTTTGTGAAGGTCTGTACATAGCTTTCTCTGGCAGTAAGTAAAATAGTTCGTCTGCCAGTAAAATGTTTATGTATCTGTGTTTCATTTTTGTAAAGAATTTAAAATTTTATCTATTCTGCTTTGTATGTTTTCATTGCTGAATTTTTCTCTTAATGTATCCACTAAAATAGGAAATGAAAAAGGCGTTGGCTTTTCAGGATATGTAACTATTGTTTTTTGCGAACTGATTCGTGTAAACGCGTTTTGCATACGTGAAATTTCCAGTTGAAAATCCAGCAATTCATCATATGCTTGCCGCAACAAAAGATTGTCCTTATCATAATCCTCAAATACTTTAAAAAATAAATGCGAAGATGCCTGTATCTGTCTGGTCTTTTTCTGCTGTCCCGGATAGCCTGTAAATACAAGCCCCGCAATAGTGGCAATATCCCGAAATCTTCTTGTCGCCATTTCTGTTGTGTTCATGCTGTTTAAAGCATCATTATATAAATAATCAGGAGAAAATAAATTATTATCTAATACCATTTCCACATCTATTTTTTTATCACTCAGTAATTCAAAACCATAATCGTTCATCGCTATAGAAAAAGTAAACGGCTCCAACAATCCGATACGATAAGCAAGGATAGCCGCCATGCCTTCGTGTACAAAACGACCTTCAAAAGGATATACAAAAAGATGATAGCCTTCCCGCGTTTTAAATTGCTCTATTAATAATTCATCATTCCCGGGCAGATGAGAAACCTTTTTCTGAAGTTCAAGCAAGGGTGCCAGTTGCTTTAATTCTTCATATTCTATGTTGTTATTTTTATAATCATCCAGTTGTTTTCGGATACTAAATGAAAGCTGATATGACAAAGGAAGTCTGCCACCAAGCCAGGCAGGAACTACGCCCGCCTTGCCTTTACTCAGCCGGACAAGTGCTTCCATATCTTTCACGATAAGCAATTCCAAATTCTTACCTCCAAACCAAAATACATCACCGGGCTTTAATCTTGAAATAAAATTTTCTTCTACCATCCCTATTCTTTTCCCGCTTAGAAATTTTACATGCATCATACTATCGCTTACTATAGTCCCGATACTTAATTGATGGCGCATTGCTATGGCTCTGCTTGTAACATGATATTTTCCATCTTCCCCTAATACCACTTTATGATACTCATCATACACTTTTAAAGAATTTCCGCCTGTTGTAATAAAATTTAAACACCAGTAAAATTCTTCCTGCGTAATGCTTTTAAAACAGTAGGTGCTTTTTACTTCTTTAAATAATTGTTCTTCAAAAAATCCATCTGATACTGCTAACGTTACCATATGTTGAATCAACACATCAAATGAGCGCACGTAAGGAATTCTGTTTTCCAGTAAATTATTTTCGATTGCATAACGTATAGCGCTGCCTTCAATAATTTCCAGTGAATTCGTCGGAACAAAATAAATTTTACTCAATGCGCCGGGATGATGTCCGCTCCTGCCTGCGCGCTGCATGAACCGTGCAATACCTTTAGGCGAACCGATTTGTATAACAGTATCTACACTGTGAAAATCCACGCCAAGGTCAAGGCTGGAAGTGCAGACTACCACTTTCAAAACACCTGTATGTAAATTGTCTTCTACCCATTTTCTGGTTTCATCACTAAGAGAACCATGATGCAATGCCATCACACCCGCCAAATGCGGCGCGGCTTCCAGTATTTTTTGATACCATATCTCAGATTGCGAACGCACATTTACAAATATTAATGTAGTATTGCTCGCATCAATTATCGGAATTATTTTAGGCAATAATTGTATACCTAAATGTCCGACCCACGAATATTTTTCTACTATGTCAGGAAAAATCGTTTCAATAAAAATATCCTTTTCAAGCTCTGTTTTTATGGTGATTGCTTCTGCACTTTTATCGCCTAATAAAATTTCTCTTGCTTCTTCCATATTACCAATCGTTGCTGATATTGCCCAGATTTTCAGATTTGGATTTAGTGCTTTTAACCGTGACAATGCCAGTTCTACCTGAACACCGCGTTTACTGCCCATTAATTCATGCCATTCATCCACAACAATAAATTCAAGTCCGGCAAAAAACTTATCGTACTCTTTGGAAGCCAGTAAAACCTGAATGCTTTCCGGTGTGGTGATTAGTGCGTGGGGTGAATTTTTGCGTTGTTTGACTCGTTGTGCACTTGTTGTATCTCCTGTTCGTAATGCAATTGTATAATCCAACTCCAGATCTTTAGAAACTTGCTGGGTAGCCAATAAAATTTCTTTTGACAAAGCACGCAAAGGCGTAATCCATAAACAATGTAAGCCTGTGTGTTTGACTTTATTTTTATTCGATAATTGTTTTTTATAAAATGCTTCTAACACCCCAAACCAGATTGCATATGTTTTACCGCTGCCGGTTGGTGAATTCAATAAACCGCTTTTGCCGTCTTTCATAGCTTTCCATGTTGCTTTTTGAAAAGCAAAAGATTTCCATTTTTTAAGTTTGAACCATTTATCGGCAATGCTCATATTAATTGTTGAATTAAGAATTTGAGAGTTTGAGAGTTTGAGAGTTTAAGAGTTATAAAATTATAAAAATTGCTTCCTGTCTGCAGACATGCAGGCGTTTCTAGCAATTACGTATTTGTTTTATACAGAGTTTAGTAATTGTAACAGGTCTTGTTTAGTATTTATCTCTTCCTTTTTTTTATCTTTTCGCCAGCGTAGTATTCTGGGGAATCGCAAAGCGATACCACTTTTATGACGGGGTGATGCATTAATTCCTTCAAATGCAATTTCGAATACTAATTCTGCTCGCACACTTCTTACCGGACCAAATTTTTCAAGCGTATTTTTTTTAATCCAACTGTCAACTTCCATTAATTCCTTATCCGTTAAACCGCTGTATGCTTTTGTGAAAGGAACCAGTTCGCTATTATCCCAAACGGCAAAAGTATAATCTGTATATAAATTTGCACGCCTTCCATGTCCGGATTGTGCATAAATTAAAACTGCATCTACGGTGTACGGATCCACTTTCCATTTCCACCACTTGCCACGCCGACGACCGGTTTCATAAATACTGTCATTGTGCTTTAACATTAAACCTTCGCATCCCATTGCTTTTGATTCATTGCGTAAAGCATCTAAATTTTCCCAAGAATTACATTCTAATAAAGGCGATAATTTTAAAATATCTGCAGAATAATTGTTAATCAATTCTTCGAGCAACTTTCTTCTTTCCTGCAAAGGAAGTTTACGGATATCTTCACCATTGTATTCCAACAAATCATAACACATCATACAAAGCGGCACATCTGACAATGTTTTCTTCGAGACATTTTTTCTGCCGATGCGTTTCTGCATTTCATTAAATGACATAATTTTATTGTCTTTAATCGGCAATACTTCTCCATCCAACACTGTTCCGTTTGGCAATATATTTTTTAATTCACCGAATTCAATAAATTTATCTGTCATCAATTCTTCACCTCTGCTCCAGATATGTATTTCATTATTACGAACAATAATTTGTCCGCGAATACCATCATATTTTCTTTCAATCTGCCAGTCGTGAATATTCCCTAAATCTGCAAACGGCACGTCTAACTGGTAAGCCAGGTAGAAAGGATATGGCTTCGAATTATCCGCCGCTGCTTCATCAGATAACATTTCATTTAAGTCTGCAGTCTGGGGCAACCAAGTACCCATTAATTTATGCGCCACCACTTTATCATCAATATTATAAGCCTTGGATAAAGCTTTAAAAACCAATTGCGCCGACACACCCACACGAAAACTTCCTGTAATTAATTTATTAAAAACGAATAATTCATCTTTTGTAAAATTATACCAATAAGACATGAGCCATTCTTTTTTTTCAGATTCAGCCTTTGGCTGAATAAGCAATATTTCATTCATCACTTCATTCAATGATTTTTCTGAAATATTATTTTGCAAAGGGATCAGCAAACTGATAGTTTCTGCAAGATCACCAACCACAGCATATGAATCTTCAAATAACCAATAGGGAACATCTGCTAATTCAGTTGCCCATACCTTCATATCACTTGTCTTTATTGGTCTCTTAGGTCTTCGCCCTGTTAGTAATGCGATTGCCCATATAGAATCTTTTGCATCGGTTGTGGTAAAATAATTTACCATGGCCTGTACCTTGTCATTCGTTTTTGTGGTTTGATCCAACGCACTATATAATTCTGTAAATGCTTTCATTATTCAGTTTCAGTTTTTTCTGTTTCATCTGAAGATTCGTTTTCAATGCTTTCACCTTCAAATAAAGTATCTACTTCTACTGCATTAATTTTATAATGTTCTTTCAACCACTTTGCATAAATTGTTTTGTAGCCATGTGTAACATATACATTTTCGGCACCTGTTGCTGCAACAGCTTCATTCAATCCCTGCCAGTCAGCATGGTCACTCATTATAAAACCTTTGTCTGCATTGTATCTTCTTCTTGCACCGCGCAGTTGCATCCAGCCACTGCAAAATGCTAGTTTATACGGGTCAAAACGACGCAGCCATGGGGAACCCACTACCGAACCTGTTGCTATCACAATGCCGGGATTCAATTGTTCTTTTTTGAAATCCTGTGTAAACCTGATATACCGTGAATTGTCACAACCTACTGCTTCATTAGTGTTATAAATTGTAGAATGTAAAAGGATAGGCTGTTCTGTTTCTAAGGCACTTAAGATGCGTTGTGCTTTTCCTAAGGCGTAACCAATGATGACAGAATTTAATCCTTGTGCTGCATTCTGACTAACCCAATCATTTAGCTGCGTATTAATTTCTGCAGTTTCCGGAAAATTATAAACAGGCAAACCAAAAGTAGATTCAGTTATAAAATGCTGGCATTTTACAGGTTCAAAAGGAACAGTATAATTATCATTTTTTACTTTGTAATCACCGGACACTACCCATATTTCTCCTTTATATTCTAATCTTACTTGCGACGAACCAATAATGTGACCTGCAGGATGCAAACTAATATTCACCCCATTTATTTGTATGGATTCATTATAGTCTAATGTCTGTAAAGAAATTTCGCCCAAGCGATATCGGAGAATCATTTCTGAATCTTTATGAGCTAGATATTGCTTGCTTCCCCAACGTGCATGATCTGAATGCGCATGTGTAATGATTGCCTTATCTACCGGCTGCCATGGATCAATATAAATATTCGCCTGTCTGCAATAAATTCCTCTGTTTGTAAATTGTATAAGCACTTTCCTTTAACATAAAAATGGTATCAAATGTTTGTAGTTTGGTATTATTTCGGAAACATAAAAAAAATAACCGGATTGACACTATTTTTTATAGCGCAATCCGGTATTTGAACACACCCGCCTAATAACCCCAATAAAAAAAAATGCGGCGGGTAGATTGTAACATCGTGGAAAATGTATCTACATCTTACAACACGATGAATATATTTTTAAAATGCTCCTGAGGGACAAAAAATTGGTTTAATTGCTTTTTTATGTTCTTTGAAAAATAATCCGGAATAAGAAATAGATACTTCTCCGCTTCCATTAAATCTGCTTACTTTGGTTAGCTTAGAGACGTTAATGTCGTAGTTAAATGTTATGTTGATTCCTTTGTATTCCATTTTTACAGCAGGTATTATTGCATCGTTTACTCTGTACCACATACCAAAACTAATGCCTAATTTTTCCTGTCTGTTTCTCATTAAACCATAGCGGGCAAATGAACCAAACATAATTTCTTTATGTGGTCCCTGTATCTGAAATAAAGCAGACGGCAACAATGACCAGCTGTTTTTTAATAACACTTCTCCACCTGCGAATGCTGCAATTCTGGTGTATAAACGATTCTCCTGTCCATCATAAAATGATACATTCGGACGGGTTAAATTGAATGCTGAAATACTTAAGTATAAGTTATAATGTTCTTTTGGTGAGAATGAATATAAACCACCAATTCCTAAATTATAATCCAGCTGTTTTGTTTTTAATCCTTTTTCTGATGGATTAATAGACTGATCAAAGCCATCGTATCCGTTAAATTGATTTCCAAAAGTTGCTTTGCTTAAATCAAATGATCTCATCACTAATGAATTCTGAAAACCAACACCAATAATGTGTTGTCTCCTTACATCCAATACTTGTAAATAAGAAACGTTAAGATTAAATATACTCGTATTAAAATGTGTAGTGCCTGCCCTGTCATTAATGATATCAAGACCTGCACCAATAATTGAATTCGGGTGTTTATTTTTTAAGAAAGAAACCTGCGCTGTAGCTTCAACTGTTTGGAATGGCACAGACACACTGCTCCATTGATTTTTATATGCTGCCGCTGCAAAATAATCGTTATTGAAAAAACCTGTGAATGCAGGATTCAGATTTGATGGTACGGAATAAAACTGCGAAGAGTTTATATCTTGTGCTTGTGCTTCCCATCCTAAAAGCAGGATGCCAAAACAAATTAATAAGCGTTTAGTGTGACTTGTTTCATTTATTTTTTTAATGGTGCACACTGAATATCTAAATACCGTTATTGATATATTAGACATTATGCCTGGATATTTCATGTGATCAAATTTAGGGTTTCAAAAAATTTATGTTTCTAAAAGGGTTGTTCAAATTTATCTTAAGAGTGTTATATCTCCTTTTTTTATTGTTCGCTCTCCATTTATACATTCTACATCCATATAATATACAAACACGCCGGGGTTGAGTTCCTGTCCTTTAAAAGTACCGTCCCAACCTATATTTGCAGGATCGTTTGTTTCAAATACCAGCTGTCCCCAGCGGTTAAATATTCGGATTTGTTTTATAGATTCCACACCTGGTCCAAATACTTTGACAACATCATTCTGTCCGTCGCCATTCGGTGTAAAGGTATTTGGCACATACACTATTTTGCCTGAACAATCTTCTATTACTTGTATCTGTAATTTATCCGTTGCTTTACATCCAAATTCATTAATTGCTGTTACGTAATAAAAAGTATCCCGTTCCGGTGAAGCCATTGGCATCGCACATTCTGTACAAGACAATTTATAATCAGGACTCCAAACATAATGCACATCGTTCGGTGAACTTGCGTCAATCTGAACCTCAGAACCTTTGATGATGATATGATCTGCACCTGCCTGAACTGTCGGCAATGGTTTTACATTTACAACTACCGGAAGTTTTTGTATCTGGCATTTACCATTTTCTACAACAGCATAATAGGTGGTATTTGTTTTTGGATATGCAAATGGATTTATATCATATATATCAGAAATAGTGGATGACACTTGCCATGTAACTTTAGTTGTGTTTAATGATGTATTCTCTGCCAACACGTGCAGCTGAACAGTATCACCGATACATATGTTGGTGTCAGGAAATGCTCTCGCAGCTAATTTCGTTTTCACTGTAACATTTACTGTATCGTATACCGGGCATTGCGAATAGTGATATGCTTTAATAACATATTGTGTTGATGTATCTGGTCTTGCCAATACGTTTTGCCCCGTTGAAGTATTCAATGTATTACTTGGTGTCCATTCCGCTTTAGTGGGATTACCGCTAATACTTAACGGAACCTGTTCGCCTCTGCAGATTATCTTATCATCTATTGCTGTAATTACAGGAATTGTATACACGCCTACTTTCACGCTATCTCTTGCGATACAACCAAATGTATTTTCAGCATAAAATTTAATCATGTAAGAACCTGCACCAACCGGAATGAATGTATCTCCGACACCTTTAGTCACTTTGTTTGCAGAATCTGTGAACGACCAGAAGAATTCTTTTATCGGTGAATTTGGTGAAGAATAAACTGAATCTTTAATTTCTACTCTTCCGGTTCCGTCACAAACGTTTGTTTTATCTACACCAAAGAATGGTTTAATTTGTGCTACATATATTTTCTTGGTAGAAACAAGATTTACCGTACAGCCAAAATCATCTTTCAGAACTAATGTTGGTGTATACTCTCCTTCTCTTCTGTAAGTATAAACACTTGATGTATCCAATGTTCTGTCTAACCTTGTATTACCATCACCGTAATCCCAGATGCTGGTAGTGGTATTTTTGAAGTGCGCATTAAAAGTCACATTAAATGGTGTACACCCCATATTAGGCGTGAATGAAAAATCTCCTGCAGGACCTGCAACGATAATATATTTAGGTTTGATAATAGTATCCGTACAATTATTATTATCTATTACCACTAATTTTACATCAAATGAATCAGGTTTTGTATAAACTCCCTGAGGTGTTTTATTACCATCATTACTTGTGTTTCCGTTACCGAAATCCCACATAATATTCTGGAACTGCATACCAGCCGGTGCCTGAAGTTGAAAATTACTGATTAAATCCGGACATGTTTTAAATGTCGGTGTGGCAGAAAAGTTGACGTGTATATTTTTAATTTTTACAAAACCGGATTTTACCATCGTATTTGAACATCCTTTTCCGTCAGTTACTGTCAATTTGATTGTATAATTATTTTCTGCAGAATAAGTGTGCGTCGGAACTGTATCTGTTGAAGTAGTACCATCACCAAAATCCCATAACCAGGTAGCCGCATTTGCAGTAGAATTATTAATAAACCTTATTGGTTTGCCACCACATACATTATTTATATCAATATCAAAATCTGCTTTCACATCAGATACTGTTACACTTTTTGTTATTGAATCTTTACAGCCAAATTCATTTTGTACAGTCAGCTTAACCGGATATGTACCGATAGCATTAAATGAATGCGATGCTGTCTGACCGGTTGCTGTTGAGCCGTCGTTAAACTGCCATTTATAGGAATCAATAGGATTATATGGTGAGCTGCTGGAATCTGTGAAAGTAAATATTGCAGGTGCGCAGCCGCTTGCTTTATCAAAATTAAAATTGGGTTTTACACCTAACACAGTAATGGTATCCTTTTGTGTAGATTCAAGAACGCAGCCGTTTCTGTATTGTACAAACATTTTTACAACAAACGTTCCTTCGTTATTATAAGTAGCAGTATAAGTACTTCCGAATACGAATGCACCATTCCCAATATCCCATAAATAGGCAACTATATTTGTATCTTGTTGTGCAGTTAAAACCACTTTGAAAGGTTTGCAGCCTATGTGTGATGAAACATTAAATCTAAATGAATCTACATTCGAAAATTTGATCACTTTAGAAATTGTATCCATACAACCTGTAGAATCGTTATACACTGCAAGAGAAACTTTAACAGACGGTAGATTTGCGGGATATGTATGTGACAGATTTTTAACCAATGTAGTCGATGTAGTTCCGTCACCGAAATCCCAGGTAGCAGATGTGTACCCTTTGGATAAGTTTACAAAATCTACTTTCTGACTGTTACAGGTGGATGTATAATCAAAGTCTGCTTTCGGATATGCCACAAATATTTCTTTAACATCTAAGGTATCTCTGCATGTATTATTTACTGCAATTAGCTGTACAAAATATTTTCGTGGTTGTGATGGATCCTGATAAATATGTGTGGTATTTCTTCCTTCACCTGTTCCGTCACCATATAACCAGATAAATTGTGTAGTAGGTATTCCGCCTGTTGCTGTATACGTTACAGTTTCTTTATGTACACAAACTTTATCGTAATCAAAAGAACCTGTGAAGGGATATTTGCCACCAACATGTATTGGTCCGACAACATCTGATAATGAATCACAAGGTGCATCATACAATACTTTTACTTTTACGTTATAATCACCGGGCGTTGTATAAATATGGACCGGATTTTCTCCTGTACCTGTTGAACCGTCACCAAAGTCCCATGTAATACTTCTTGGTGTCCAGTTATGCGTAAGGTTTGAAGTGAAAAAAACTTTTAGATCTTCACATCCTTCTGTTTTATCTGATGAAGCATGTATCTCGTCCGTACCAATCCATATGTATTGAGGCATGTATAAAATATCTTCACAACCATTAGCTGCAGTTACAATCAGCTTAACATCGTAACTTCCTTTATCGGGAAGAAAAACAGATGGAGCTGTATTTGTTGATGTTGTAAAAAATCCGTTCGGACCGTTTATTATCCATTTATAAGTACTGCCATTTAGAGATGAGTTAGAAAAATTTACAGTATATGGCACACAGGATTTCAACTGATCCGCAGAGAACGCTGCGGTTGGTGATAAATTTACGGTAACATCTTGTGCCATACTATCTCTGCATCCTTCCTGATTTGTTGAATTTAAATTAATAGTATAATTCCCGGGAGTTGCATAAGTAATATCAGGTATTGTATTTGTAGAGGTTGTTCCGTTTCCTAAATTCCAGTTACAGAATATTGGAGAATAACTTGATGACACAGTCGGATTAACCGTTACATTTGTACAAATAGGATTTGGAATAGTAACATTTACTTTAAATTTCTCTATTTTTATTTGATCTGTTACCGACTTGGTTGTTGAACAGTTATTCTGATCTTTTACTGTCAGTGATACATTATAATTCCCAGGATTATTATAAGTATAATTCGGATTAGCTGCAGTAGAAACATCGCCTGTTCCAAAACTCCATTGGTAGGTTACAGGTGTTGCTGATGTTACAGTACTTTGAAAACTTGCATTAAATGGAATTAGGCAAGTTTGTGTTTTATTTACTGTAAAATCAACAGTCGGTGCAACTGCTTTTTTTATAAAATCTTTAACTGTCAATGTATTTTTGCAACCATTGCCATCAGTAACAATCAATGAAACGGTAAGGTTTCCGCTGAAAGTATATGTATGCATTGGATTTTGTGTGACTTCAGTTCTGCCGTCTCCCATATCCCAAAACCATTTAGTTATCGGCGCATCGCCTACTGTTGATAAATCACTGAACTGAACATTAAATGGAACACATCCTGTTCTTGGCGCTGCATCAAATCTGGAAACTGGATCTTTAAAAACTGTAATCGTTTTTGTTATTGT
Organism: Sphingobacteriales bacterium; assembly: GCA_043757615.1. Lineage (GTDB taxonomy): Bacteria > Bacteroidota > Bacteroidia > Chitinophagales > JADIYW01 > JADJSS01. The sequence goes on from JAYVPA010000055.1 coordinate 29,685, forward strand.
AGAAGTTTGATTGCCTTTAAAAATTGTAAGTTTAATATTATATATACCTGCCTGATTAAAAATAGCACTTGGGTTGCAGTTATCGGAAGTATTGCCGTTAATTCCTAAATCCCAGAAACAACTGTCCTGGTTACCCGTCGATGTATTGGTGAATGTAACAAACAAAGGAGCGCATCCTTTATCTTTACTCATGATAAAGTTAGCAGAAAGTTGAGCATGTAGCTGTGTTGTTCCGCTTAATGAAAAAACACAAAACAACAAGGCCGGATATACGACACTTTCAGAAGACCGAATAAGTCTTCGCAATAAGCGATATGAAAAATACATTGGACATGGGGTTTATGTTCAATACAATATTAAACAACTTATCTTACATTGTCAACACGTTTACATCAAAAGTTTTAACTTCAGATAGTTTTTTGATATAAAACAAGGATTATGATGTATATTATGTTCAATAATCAAGTATAATCAGGATATTTATTTTATGAACGGAATCAATTTTTTAGCATCAATTCCAATGAGAAAAGAGCCTTCTGATACATCAGAAATGGTGAATCAGGTTTTATTTGGTGAAATATTTGAGGTCCTTGAAAATCAGGAAAAATGGAGCAAAATAAAATTACACCATGATAAATATGAAGGGTGGATTGATAATAAGCAATGGATGCGGTCAGAAGAAAAAAGAAGAAAGAATAAAGAACAAAGTGTTGTCACTTCATTATTTGTAAAAAACAATAACCTTATTCTTCCGGCCGGAAGTTTTGTTGATGCTGCAGTTTCGGAAAATAAAAAATCCATTTTACAGACTGCAAAATTATTTCTGCATGTGCCTTATTTATGGGGTGGGCGCACTTTTATGGGCATTGATTGCTCGGGATTTACACAAGTAGTTTTTCGTATCCATGGGACGAAATTATTACGCGATGCTTATCAGCAGGAAATGCAGGGAAAGAAAATTACATTAAAAGATGCGATTACAAATGATTTAGCGTTTTTTAGTAACAATGCAGGAAGAGTTACACATGTTGGAATCATTATCAAAGAAAAGAATACATTTAAAATTATACACGCATCAGGCAAAGTGCGTATAGATAGACTGGATGAAAAAGGAATTTTTAATGAAGAAACTCTTTTGTATTCGCACAATCTCTATTCTATAAAAAGAATTGTAAAATGATTAAAATTTTTGAAGCGGAGAAAGTTAAAGA
>JAYVPA010000056.1:0-8513 GCA_043757615.1 Sphingobacteriales bacterium
TGCGGTCAGCATATGGCAGCAAACATTGGCTTACACGGCAGTTCTATAAAGGTGGGAGAATTGGTGGCGCCAGCCATGCAGGTTGTTTTAGGCGGAGGCGTTGATGTAAACGGCGTTGGAAGTGTGGGAGATAAAATTGTAAAACTACCAACTAAGAGAATGCCTGAAACATTACGCATTATTTTAAATGATTTTGAATCGAATAGTACTGAAGGCGAATACTTCAATGATTATTACAGAAGACAAGGAAAAAATTATTTCTATACGATTTTAAAACCCTTAGCAAATGCAGATTTGTATGTAGATGACGATTTTATAGATTACGATGGCATTTCGCATTTTACGCCTGAAATCGGTGTTGGCGAATGTGCCGGTGTGATGTATGATATGGTGGGCGGGATTATAAGAGATGCTGAAAATAAATTAATGGATGCGAAAGAACATCTGACAAAAAATAAATATCCGGAAGCGATTTATTACGCATACACAGGTTTTATTATTGGTGCAAAAGCATTACTACTAAGCAAAGATGTAGAATGTAATACACAAATAAAAATCCTGAAAGATTTCGATATACATGTTGTTTCCACAGGTGAATTTAGTATTGAAGGTGGCTTTGAAAATCTTGTATTAACTATCAATCAGCATGAACCTGAAAAAGAATTTGCGGAAGCGTATGTAAAGCAATTCGATTGCTTTTTAAAAGATGTCATCACACATCGGGAAGCATCTTTAAATGGAAATAAAGTAGTTGTTGAGAGTAGTTATAAAGCGTAATTGAATGAGGTCTAAATGGATTTTTATTTTATTGTCAATTATCTTTCTTGTAGAGATGGAGGCATGATAAAACCCATTTTAGTTGAAATCAAAAATTAATTTCTAAATGAAATTGCCATTACATCTTGTATAAATTATGATGGTACTTTTGAAACAGAATTAAGATTAAAACTTGGGAATAACTATTCTAATATTTTTACAGGAAAAATTAATTCAGGTCAATTTATAAAAAAATCTATTAATCTGTGACAAAAAAACTTATACTCGTTGGTGCCGGACCGGGAGATCCTGAATTGATTTCTTTAAAAGGAATTAAGGCATTACAACAAGCTAATGTTGTGATGTATGATGCATTGGTAAGCGAAGAATTATTACAACACGCTCCAAATGCAATTAAATTCTTTTGCGGAAAACGTGCAGGTATACATTACATGAAACAAGATGAGATAAACCATTTGATTGTAGAAAATGCAAACAAACATGGAATCGTTGTACGATTAAAAGGCGGCGATCCGTTTGTGTTTGGTCGCGGACAAGAAGAAATAGAATACGCAGAGCAACATGGCATCGAAACATCAGTAATACCAGGTATTTCGAGCGCAACGGCATTGGCAACGGCACAAAAAATTCCATTAACCAAACGTGGCATCACGGAAAGCGCATGGATAACCACAGGAACTACATCTTGCGGTAAACTATCAGAAGATATTGAACTCGCCGCACAATCCACAGCGACGGTTGTTATTTTAATGGGCATCGGTAAGCTAGATGAAATTGTAGAAGTTTTTAAAAAACATAAGCAAGAAAATTATCCAATTGCCATTATCCAAAATGGAACTTTACCGAATGAAAAAATTGTAAAAGGCAATTTAAACAATATACAAGACTTAGTACAACAAGAAAATATTTCTTCACCTGCAATAATAATTATCGGTAATGTTGTCAATGAAAATTAATTAGTAAATTAGCTAATTATCAGATTATCGAATTGAATAAACTTTATCCCATATTCCTAAAAACAGAAAACTTCAACATACTAATTGTTGGTGGCGGAATAGTAGGCACAGAAAAACTTTCTTTCATTTTTAAAAATTCCCCGGAGGCCAATATTACAGTTGTAGCAAAAGAAATTAGTGCTGAAATTCGGTCGACAGTCGATAGTCGACAATCAACAGTTTTGATAGAAAAGACCTTTGAGGAAAGTGATTTGGAAAACAAACAACTCGTTATTGCTGCAACAGCAGATAAAATATTGAATGAAGAAATTTATCGCGCAGCGAAACAAAAAAATATACTGATTAATGTTGCCGACACGCCTGAGCTTTGTGATTTTTATTTAGGTTCCATAGTAACTAAAGGGGATTTAAAAATTGCCATTTCTACAAATGGAAAATCACCCACAATGAGCAAAAGAATACGGGAGTTTTTTGAAGATGTGTTGCCTGAAAACATAAACGAGTTGATTTTAAATCTGAACGAATACAGAAATTCTTTAAAAGGAAGTTTTGAAGAAAAGGTGAACAAATTAAATGAGATCACCTCTTCGTTTAAAAGCGATAAAAAATAACACAGGTTTCTAAGAAAGTTATTCTCTTTTTAAAAGATGAAAACAATAAAAACCATAACCGGATAGAATACTATACATTGCTGTAATCGGAAGCTTAAAACGCACGATTGGAAGTTTGCCGTAAATCAATAAGAAATAAAGTACAGAGCCACCGTATAAATACAGCAATAAATATTCCTTGTTCTTTATCGCATAAAAAACGCCGATAAATCCATACAAATAACAAAGCAGCAAGAAGAATACAATAAATAACCCAAGCATTACTTCCGGCAGTGTTTTTTTGAATAAGAAATTTTTTGCGAGTTGGAACATGCCATTCGTATATCTTTCTTCATCCGTAAATTTCTTGTTTTCTACGTGCAGTTTGTCAAGCATGTTTTGTGTGCCCATATTCAGCATCAGCTTTGCCATTCCTGTAAAATGTAATCTTAAATAGGCAGCACGATGATTCTTTAAATATTCATCAGCATATTTTCCGTAAACACCTGTTGTTTCAAAAGATAAGTTTCTCCAGATTCTTGCAGCGCTGTCAGGGAGATTTTTTAAGTTGGGATTCTCCGCTTTTATTTTTGTCAGGAAACTATCAATTACTTCACCGTCGCTTTTATGTGTCAGCGAATGTTCTGTTAGTGGAACACTATACACCAGTTTGTCAAAACCAACGATAGAAGAAATAGCAAAGTGATTATACTTTATTTTATTGCGCAACAACCAAGGCAATGCAAAACAAAAAGGAATCACCAAATAAACGATAGCAAATTTTAATCTTATTTTTAAATCTGTTTTTGTCCAAATTAAACAAAGCATAATTAATGCGACAGGAAAAAACTGAACAACAGGCTTTGTCAGAATATTTATACCTAAAACAATAGCACTTATTAAAATGCTGCTAAAATCATTATTAAACAGCCCTTTTATAAAATAATAAACAGTAACGATAAAAAAGAAAGCAAACAAAGTATCTGAAAACAACCAGCTCGCAAAAGTAATCTGGTGCGGATCCAATGCCATAATCAATGCTGCAATTAACCCTGTTTTTCTATTGAAACTTAATTCACCGGTTTTATAAACATAAGCAACACTCAGCACACTGATCAATATCTGGAATAATAAAACAACATATGGCTTGATACCAAAGATGCCGTAAATAAAAGCGATGAAAGCAGGATATATAGGCGTTCTGAAAACATTATCTGCAAAACTTAAATACTTAAGAAGAGAAATTCCCAAATAGTGATACTGAACAGCATCACCATTTAAAACTAACGTTTTTTCTATTTCATAATTCCAGGGCTGATATTGAATAAAAAACAGTAAACGCAAAAATAAAGCGAATACTAATAGAAGTAATAATTTTTTATCTTTTAGAAGTGTAAGCACCATGAATATTATAGTTGAAAAAAATCAATCGACCAAAAATACTATATTTGCACTTATTTTTAGTAAACACAGAAACTATTCTATCACACAAACTGATTAGATGTTAGATTTTCATTATAAAGAAATTGATGTTGACGGACAAGCAACATTAGAAGCAATAGACAAGGCTGATAATTTTAATGAATGGATGTACCAGACGATAAAGCCTTATTGCAAAGGAAGAGTGCTGGAAATTGGCAGTGGCATTGGAAATATTTCCCGTTATTTTCTGCGCGATAATTTTGATATTACATTCAGTGATATCAGAACAAGTTACTGTGATGTATTACTGCAAAAATTTCCCGCATCTAAAATTCTGGAAATAGACTTAGTAGACGCCAATTTCGATACTAAGTTCGCGAACTTATTTAACATGTTTGATGCTGTGTATGCATTAAACGTAGTGGAGCACATTAAAGACGATAATCTTGCTATTGCAAATGCAAAAAAATTATTAAAAGAAAATGGCAACCTGATAATTCTTGTCCCGGCATATCAGTTTTTGTATAACAGATTTGATACTGTTTTAGAACATTACAGAAGATATACAAAAAGCTCATTGAATGCATTATTAGGAAAACATTTTGAAATAATGCACGCACAGTATTTCAATTTCATCGGAACTTTCGGGTGGTTTTTTTCGGGCTCGGTTTTAAAAAAGAATACAGTTCCCGCAGGACAAATGTCACTATTTAATAAATTAGTGATTGTATTTAAATTAGCCGATAAAATCCTTTTTAATAAAGCAGGGCTTTCTGTAATAAGTGTCGGAAAGAAATAAGTACACATGATAAATTGTTTTTTAAAGGAATTTATTTACTATCTTTCTTTATGCAAACAGTACAACTTCCATTATTAAACAGAACGATAGACGCCTTTTTATACAAAGCTTCGGGTGAAGAAAAACGTCCCGGCATTTTATTTTTACCTGATTTAACAGGTGTGCAAAAAACAACACATAAGAGTGCAGAGATTTTAAGAAATGATGGTGATTATAATGTGCTGATTCCTGATTTGTATAGTGGCGGTTCATCCATACGCAACTATTGCGTTCAATTTTTAATGAGCGCCTTGGTAAGAAATAATGAACCCAACGGCAATCCTCCACTCGCAGAGTTTTTTGAAATCTTAGACCAGTTCAAAGAATTTGGGAATGTGGATGAAAATAATATTGGTGTTGTCGGGCAATGTTTGACAGGTGGCTTTGTGTTACATGCAGCGATTCGCCCTGAAGTAAAAGCACCTGTTGTTTTCCATCATTCGTTTGGATTAAAAGGAAGTGGTATTCCAAAAAGTTGTTCTTCATTAATAGATAATAAAGTTCAAGGCCACTTTGCATATGTTGATCCGATGTGTCCGGTATGGCGTGTGAAACAATTAGAAGAAGAACTGCACGGAAATTTAGAAACGCATTGGTACAGTTTGCCGCATGGTATTCCCCATTTATTTTTCAATACACAGCAAGGCAAAAAAGCGTTTGAAAGAATGGGAAAGTTTTTTGAAGAACAGTTGAAATAAATTATTATTTTAGGATTATAGAAAATAGCTAAAGTTTACACATGCGTTGTTTGTTTCTATTTATCGGTCTTGTTTTTTTTATTTCTTGCCAGAAAGAAAACCAGCATATTTATGTTAATCAAAAAAATATTCCCATAGGAGAATATAACGAATTAATTACCTTGTGTGATACCGCTTCTTTAAAAACATACGAAGATTTTGATATGCGTATAGCACGCATACAGGAAATTTTTTCTTCACATAATGATAGGCGTGGCGCATTTCCTACGGTGTATAAAGCAATCACACATGCAGCTGTTGTGTCTATTGCCAATCAGGATTATCACGACAATGCATACACCTTAAAATTTTCAATAGAATTTAGCAAGCGTTACCTTTCTTTTTTAAAACATCACTTATTAAACGAATCTTTAGAATACCATTGGGATTTATATTACAATCATGCAATGAGCAATACTACGGTTACCCGTTTAGTTTTAGAGGGCATCAATGCACATGTAACGATTGATATGACGCGGTCCTTAGCAAAAACAGGTGTTTATAAAAATTATGAAGGGGATTGGTTACTTTTTGGCGATAAGACAGTTGCCTCTGTTCCTGGGTTTTTAATAGAATTGAAAGAAGAATATCATACAGATGCATCTGGAATTTTTCATGTATTTTTTGTTGGCGATATACTCGACCCAATTTTTGGAGAAGGTGCTACTATCAATTTTGGGTTCAATGCATTGCGTATGGATGCTTTTAATAATGCACGATGGATGCTGCAATCTTCTAACACCACAGGCATAGAGCAAAACCTCAAAAAATCTTTTTACGGGCGGGAAGCTATTTTTGATGTATTGGATAAGATGAAATTGTTACCATAAAAAAACTCGACCACATGGTCGAGTTTTATATAAAGAGTATCTCATATCTCAATACTCATATCTTATTGATCTAAAATTACACTTTTGCTGTTTTCACAGTTTTTACAATTCTTGCAGCCACTTTATACGGATCAGCAGCAGAGTTTGGACGACGGTCTTCTAACCAGCCTTTCCAACCCTTTTCTACCGCAGCAATCGGAATACGGATAGACGCACCTCTGTCAGAAATACCATAACTAAACATATCAATAGATTGTGTTTCGTGTTTTCCTGTTAAACGCATTTCGTTATCCGCACCGTACACTTCAATATGTTCTTTTACGAAAGGAGCAAACGCTTCGCAGATAATATTAAAATCTTCTTGTTTTCCGCTTGTACGTAAAACAGAATTGGAGAAGTTAGCATGCATGCCGGAACCATTCCAGTCAGTTGCACCTAATGGTTTGCAATGCCAGTTGATTGCATAATCATATTTCTCTGCAGTTCTTTCTAATAAATAACGTGCAATCCATGTTTGGTCACCTGCCGCTTTCGCGCCCTTAGCAAACACCTGGAATTCCCATTGTCCGATAGCAACCTCCGCATTGATACCTTCTACGTTTAACCCTGCTTCTAGGCAAAGATCTAAATGCTCCTCAACGATATCACGACCTACAGCCTTACCGGCACCAACAGAACAATAGTAAGGACCTTGAGGACCGGGCTCAGCGCTTGCAGTAAATTCACCCCAGCCAATTGGTTTTTCTGTTTTGGTATTCCATATAAAATATTCCTGCTCAAAACCGAACCAGAAATCATTGTCATCATCTTCGATAGTCGCACGGCCATTGGATACGTGTGCTGTACCATCAGCAGATAAAACTTCACACATTACTAAGTAACCAAATTTACGATCCGGATCCGAACAAATAAATACCGGTTTCAGTAAGCAGTCAGAAGATCCGCCTGGAGCCTGTTCTGTAGAAGAACCGTCAAAACACCAGGTAGGACAATCTTCCAGTTTTCCTGTGAATTCTCTTTCAACTCTTGTTTTGCTACGAAGGCTTTGTGTAGGCTTGTAACCATCTAACCAAATGTACTCTAATTTCGCGTAAGACATGTTATAGTTTTTAAAATGTTATTAATTTATTCTTCCTATTACACAAATATGCAAAAAAGTGAAAAATTATCACAGTTTTAGTGGTTAAGTTAATCTTAAAAGATTATTACTTAAAAACAGTTACTCCATTACATTACACAGTTTATTAATGAAAAAGCAACGGCTTTTTGTATTTAAGTTCTTACTTTTAAGAAGCATGTCGGACGAGAAGCGCAGAGTAGAAGTTTGTATTATTTCTGATATCCATTTGGGTACACGGGCTTGTCATGCTGCAGAATTGAACCGTTATTTAAGAAGTATTGAACCTACTATCCTGATTATTAACGGCGATTGGCTGGATATATGGAACTTTGGAGCCGGTTATTTTCCGCATGAACACATCGAAAATGTTTTTTTAGTCCTGGATATGGCACGCCAGGGAATTCCGGTTTATTACATCACAGGAAATCACGATGACCATATGCGCAATTTCTCCGGCTACAGGTTTGATACCTTACAATTGCGCGATGAAATGATTTTAGAACTGGATGGAAAAAAGCACTGGATATTTCATGGGGATAAATATGATTTATCGGTGGGCGGCTCTGCGCGCTGGCTGGCAAAGCTGGGTGGCAGAACGTATGATAAAATCTGGCAGCTCAACCGGTTTATAAATAATGTCAGGATGAAATACGGAAAAGACAGGATCCTTATTTCAAAATATATTAAAGACAAAGTAAAATCTGTCGTAAAAAGTAAAGTCCAGGATTTTGAAGATGTTGCAATAGAAGTCGGTATCGAAGCCGGCTATGATTATATTATCTGCGGTCACATCCACAAACCGCAAATTCGCGAAGTATCTACTGATAAAGGAAAGGCGATGTATCTGAACAGTGGTGACTGGGTAGAGAATCTTACTGCATTGGAATATGTGAACGGCAACTGGGATTTATTTTATTATCAGCACGACTTGCAATACAAAGGCATTGACAGAACCTAATTGTATAAAAATTCACGATTCCTTTTTACATACACCTTTTTGCTTTCATACATTATCCACATTTCAACACAGTACGTATTTGCTTAAAATGCATTAAAATAATTGACAATATGTATTTTTTGGTTTAATTTAAATCAACCATAACCAAATAAATATGAAAAAACAATTACCTATACCAAAAGAAGTACAAGCCTATCAGTATTTTCTAATTTTGTTAATGATACTATTATTGGGTGTCTTAACAAAATAAAATATTGAATTCTTACTAAAAAGATATAATAACGG
>JAYVPA010000057.1:0-8504 GCA_043757615.1 Sphingobacteriales bacterium
CAGCATGGATGCTGCGCCCGAGAAGGTAACCAATCTCTTTATGTACGTTAAATCATCTAAATCAGTACCGGATTTTATATGTTGAAATACGTTAGATGCCAGCGTAAAATTATATTCATCATATACCCTTCCATATGTATAAAATTGATTCAACACAAAGAAAAACAAAGGAACATTTGCGATAAATAATAAAATTTTTACAAAAACATTTTCCAGCAAAACAGAGCGCGACATAAACGCAATAAAACGGAAATATGTAAAAACTAAAAACAAAGACCACATCAGGTATAAAAAGAACTGCGGGCTAATTTCACTTTTGATTGGCAGAATCAATAAATAAGCAGCAATTGCAGCAAAAGCAAACCACAACAATTCATAAAAAATATCCAACACTAATTTATTCTTCACACTATCTTATTTATTGCAAAAGTACACAATCCCTTGTAATTAGCTTATTAGTTAAATGTTATTTAGTATTGTCGTGATTACATTTTTTACACTTTATATAGCCTGATAAGCAGCAAATTAATTCTGAGTTTAAGGAAGAATTGTTACTTTTACAATAATGAACCTAGATACTTCCAGAAAACAAATTGCCGTATTAATTGATCCGGATAAGAATGATAAAAAAAAATTACAAAAAGTAATGGATGCTGCAAATAAAGCAAACATTGATTTTTTTTTAGTTGGCGGAAGTTTGTTGCTTAAAAATAATCTGGAAGAAACGATTGTTTTCATCAAAAAGAATTCTAAAAAGAAAGTGTATCTATTCCCTGGAAATCCTGCTCAGATTTCTGATAATGCAGATGGTATTTTATTACTGAGTCTAATTTCAGGAAGAAATGCGGATTTGCTGATTGGCAATCACGTGCAGGCTGCACCACTTTTAAAACAGAGTAAACTGAATATTATTTCCACAGGTTATATGCTGATAGAAAGCGGTACACAAACCACCGTTTCTTATATTTCCAACAGCACGCCAATTCCTGCCAACAAACCTGAAATTGCTGCATGTACAGCTTTAGCAGGAGAACAGCTTGGTTTGAAATGTATTTATCTGGAAGCGGGAAGCGGTGCGCAAAATGCGGTTGCAAAAGAAACAATCCATGCCGTAAAAAAAATGATAAAAGTTCCTTTGATAGTTGGCGGCGGAATCAAAAATAAAGAGCAAATCGAAACTGCATTTTCTGCAGGTGCTGATGTCGTAGTTATCGGAACTGCAATAGAAAATGATGTAAATTTTTTAGAAAAAATAAAAAGTATAAAAAAATAATCTTTCTCACTATTGACTATTGTCCATTGACCAATGACTACTATTAAAGGCAGAATCATACAAACAACGGGTTCGTGGTACCAGGTTTTACTGGACGATAAAATTATCGCTGCGCGGCTAAAAGGCAGATTCAAATTAGAAGAATTAGATACTACAAATCCTATTGCTGTCGGGGATTATGTTTCTTTGGAGAAAACGGACAATCACGAATTTATCATCAATGAAATTCATCCGCGCAATAATTATATCATTCGCCAGTCGCCGCGCAACAAACACCAGCGTCATATTATTGCATCCAATATTGATTTAGCATTACTGATTGTTACCATTGCACAGCCGCGCACTTCGCTTGGTTTTATTGACAGATTCATTGCAGCTGCTGAATCCTTTCATATTCAGGTAAAAATCGTCATCAACAAATTAGATTTGATTCGTGAGAAAGACCAACAGCTATTGGAATACATGCAGATTGTCTATAATCATTTAGGTTACGAAGTCATTTGTGCCTCTACTATTACGGGTGATGGAATTGAGAAAATAAAAAAAACTTTTGAAAATAAAACCACTTTGATCGCAGGACATTCCGGTGTTGGAAAATCTACTATTGTAAATTCCATTAATGCGGAGTTGAATTTAAAGACCGGAACTATTTCTGAGAAATGGGGCAAAGGTAAGCATACCACAACATTTGCAACTATGCTTGAAATTATGCCGGGTTCATTTATTATAGACACGCCAGGCATCAAGGAATTTATGATGCTGCAGGTAGAACCTGAAGAAGTTTCCGGGTATTTTAAAGACATCAAACACTTTGCTGAAGATTGCCAGTTCAATAATTGCCTGCACCAGAACGAACCGAACTGCGCAGTAAAAAAAGCTGTAGAAAATACTAAAATTGCAGCCACCCGTTACGAGAATTATCTCAACATCATCCAGAATATTAAGGATATTAATTACTGGGAAAGGAAATAGTATACCTGTCATTTCGAACGTAGTGAGAAATTAGTACATTTAAATAATCTTTTAAACAAAATTTACTGCGTCATATTTTGACGTAGTGGTAATTTACCTTTACTGCATAATTAAAAACAATGACAGCATTAACATTACAACATCATGACATGAATTTGTTTGAAAATCCAGGTTCTTATATAAATGGAATGCGTTTATACTATGCATATTTTAAACAAATACCAAGTATCATACGATTAGATGGCGTGAATTCTAAAAGAATAAAAACATACCTTGAAAATAATCATAAAGATGATATTATTGTCTTTCACCAAAAACAAAAAAAAGATGAATCAGAAAGAAAAGTGGAAGATTTAAATATTATTTATTGCATGATAGGTAATGTTTTAATTGATTTGGAAGCTGGAAAAGTTTGTATAATTTATGCTGCCAATTTATATACTGTGGCAACAGAATGGAAGCAAAGAATGAACAAATTTATCGTAAGAGATGTTGCCAAGAAAACAACAAAAATTTCACTAATACGACAAAGCAGATACGGAATATCTACTATAGATATTAAACTCAAAAAACCTAAACTAAGTATTTCTAAAAACTACAACGATGATTTACTATCAATGCATGTAACTATTTTAAAAAAACTACAACAAAAAGACAAGAGTGGTATCATTTTATTACATGGTTCGCCCGGAACTGGTAAAAGCACTTATATTCGGTATTTAGTTCATCAGTTAAAGAAGAAAGTAATTTTTATGTCACCAAAGATTGCTGGTGCTATTGACACACCAGATTTTACCGACTTTTTAATTGACAATGCGAATACTGTATTTGTGATAGAAGATGCAGAACAGTTAATTATTTCACGCGACAATAGTTACAACTCCAGCATTTCTATGTTGCTGAATATTACCGATGGTTTATTGGGTGAATGTTTAGGCATACAAATTATTGCTACATTTAATACGCATGTTTCCAATATTGATAAAGCATTATTGCGCAAAGGACGGCTGATTGCTTCGTATGAATTTAAACCATTAGCTACAGAAAAAGCGAAATTGCTGGCAGAAGAAATTGGCAACCCCAAAGATATAAAACAAGCCATGAGTTTAGCAGATATTTACAACACAGAGCAAACAGCATTCAGCGAAACAACAAACAAACGCAACAGCATTGGCTTTGCGAGTGTTAATTAGAAATGTTTTAATATATTAGAGTGATGGAAAAACAAGAAATACATGGAAACGATATTCAGAATTTGCTTAATCAAGTTAGTGAGATACGAAACAAATATGACCGGGTTGCTGAAATAACTGGTGAGAACTTTAATATTTTTAGAATTTTAGGTGTTCAAGATCGTGAAACAAGAATGCATTCAAAGTTTATCAACGAACTATTGAACATTAAAGGTTCACATTCTCAGAAAGACAAGTACCTAAAGCTATTTTTAGATGAACTTAAAATTATCGACTTTGATACTTTAAGTTCAAAATCTCAAATAGAGTTTTACATTGGACCAATAAACAAAGAATATACAAAAGGAGGTCTAATTGACATTCTTATTCAAGAGAAAAATGGAAAAAGGATTATTATTGAAAATAAGATCTATGCAGGTGATCAGAAAAATCAATTGTTGAGATATTATAATTTTGATTCAAATGCAAAAATTTTTTACTTAAACTTAAGTGGTGACAATCCTAGTGATTGGAGCACTAATGAGAATGAGCTTTCTCCTGAAAAATATTCAATAATATCATACGAAATACAAATAATTAATTGGCTGAATAAGTGTTTGGAACAATCAGCTTTGTTGCCAATAATTAGGGAATCTATCACACAATATATAAATCAATTAAACTTTTATTTTGGAAAAACAAACAATCATATTATGGAAGCAGATATCGTAAAATTATTATCAAAGGATGAAAATATTCACTCAACTTTTGATATTTGGAGTTCACTTGATAAAGTAAAAAGAAACCTGATGGATTCTTTCATAGAATCTAAAAATATAGAAAAAATAAAAAAAGAACTTTCTGGATATGATTTTGATGACATTCAGTTTCAGAAAACTTTTGGAGAGAGGCACTCAATTGTAACTTTTTCAAAAAAAGATTCAATTCACAATTTAAAAATTCAAATGATGGACTGGTATTGGGATTGTGTAATTGGAATACAGATAAAAGATAACACTAACATTCTTGATTATTGTGGATATGACTACAAAGAATATGTACTTAAAGTAAGAGAATGTTTAAGTGTATTAAAATTTGGAAAAATAGAAAATTGGGATAGTTGGGTTTGGAACAGTAGAAATAAAAGGCTGTTTGAACTTGCAAATAATTCAAATGCATGGATTAATCTAAAATCAGATGATACAATAATAAATATTGCAACTGATATAAAATTAATAATGGATAATTTGAAAGAAGCTAGATTAGAACTATAATCACAATGACCTTCACCTCTATAGATTTTGAAACAGCCACAGGATATCGGAACTCGGCTTGTGCAGTTGGTATTGTTATGGTAGAGAATAGCGTCATTACCGATGAATATTATACACTCATTCAACCGCCGGATAATTACTATTGGAATAAATTTATTGAGATTCACGGTATAACATCTGAGCACACGGCAAATACAGATACTTTTGATTCTTTTTATCCTGAAATCTACAAACGAATAGTTGGCAGAAAAATAGTCGCACATAATGAGTCCTTTGACAGATCTGTTCTTCAGAAATCTATAGAATATTACAGTTTATTTACACGAGATTTAAACCTGAATAAAAATTGGGAATGCACTTTAAATATGAGTAGAAATTTAGGTTTTTATCTAAATAAGCTCAGCGATTGCTGTACACGATTAAATATTCCATTGCAACATCACGAAGCGCTTTCAGATGCACGTGCCTGTGCAAAATTATATTTAAATTATTTACAGAATCAATAGTATCTACGACAGTTTTTGGCAGAGTAACATTTTATCTTTGTTGTAGAATCAGATAAAATGGTAAGCAAGGAAGAAAAAATATACGAAAAAAAGTTAACTCAATTAGATGACCAAATAAGAAAACAATCGGGAAAATATATTTCACATATAAAACAGATCTTCATCACCTTTGTCAATCAATGGAATATTAATAGAATTAGAAAATCCGAAGAAGACGAAGTTGTTATTAATATTACTTATTATGACAAAAGCAAAAGTGTTGTTCATGCATATCATGAGCAATGCTTTAATATAGTGAATGCTATTCATCTTTTATACACACGAAGAGAACCCTTATTTGTGCACGGGGAAAATGATTATTGTAAATTTTTATATGAATTACTTGATAGCATTTCTGATAAAGAAAAATTATTTAAAATAAAATCAATAGAATTTAGTTTAGAATTTAAAAAAATGTATAAGCTTTAAAGTTTAAAAAAAAAATATTGTAACCAACAAAAATTAAAGAAAATAGCATGGAAGAAGTAAAAGAAAAAATTAAAACATTAACAGATGAAGTAATTTCCCTAAAAGAAAAAATAGTTAAAGCTATTTCAAAAGACGAAGAAATAAAAAACTTGTATGTAGGCACAAGAATATTTTTTAGCAATTTAATTCAAAAGCCCACAATATATCTAATAGGTATTAATCCTGGTGGCGGATATGAGGGCGACGAGTTGGTTCCATTAAAGAAGTTAGAATACATAGATAACGAAAGAAATAAATATACTTTAGCAAGAGAAACAAGAACTGTTTTTAAAAATATAAACAGGATGGATGTTTTAGAAACTACTACATTTAAAACAAATATTTTCTTTACTTCAACAAAAAAACAAACTGATATTTATAAAATTACAGATTTATTAGGTCGGAATGATGGAGAATTAGGTGCTGAATTATTTAATAAATCTTATAAATGGACAAAAGAATTAATTGATATTATCCAACCCAAAATTATAATTTGTGAAGGAAGAGCTGCTTTAGTGGATTTGTGTAATTCATTAGTTTTAGATTTTAATGAATTTACTTGGGAAAATGATTGTACAAAAAAAATAATTAAAGACTTAATCATTATTTCTTATGGGAGAAATCGATCTAGTATTAGAAATAAATCAGAATTAGCCAGATTAATAGAATCAAGTCTGTCTCAACTTAATTTATAAAAAATTACTTATGGAAATTACTATCACTATCGACATCAAAACACAAACAGAAAAACCAAAATTCAACATAAAATCGTTGAGTGAGAAATTAGATAATTGGATAGCATCTGATAGAACAAATCATTCTAAAAATGAAAATCTGGACTGATGCAAATTGTATGTCTTTCAGATACACATGGCTTACACCGCAGAATCAAAAACATTCCGGAGTCGGATATTATAATTCATGCAGGTGATATTTCAAATTATGGGGAGGAACATCAGGTAGAAGATTTCCTGAAATGGTTTTCAGCATTGCCGCATCAGCATAAAATTTTTGTTGCAGGCAATCACGACTTTTTCTTTGAACGGGAACCTGAAAATTATATCAAAAAAATAATTCCGGACAATGTTATCTACCTAAACGACAGCGGTTGTGAAATCAACGGCATTCATTTCTGGGGCTCACCTATCACACCTGAATTTATGGATTGGGCATTCAATCGTGCCCGTGGAGCAGAAATACAAAAACACTGGAAACTGATTCCTAAAAACACTGATATTTTAATTACACACGGTCCGCCCTTTGGGAAGTTAGATGCAAATGCAAATAATTACAAAACCGGTTGTGAAGCTTTATTGAAAACAGTTTCATCCATAAAACCGAAATATCATATTTTTGGTCACATTCATGAAGCCTATGGAATAGCATACAATGAAGATACTACATTTGTCAACTCCAGCATTTTAGATGAACATTACAGAATAAAGAATGCGCCAGTTTTGATTGAATACTAAACGGCAGTGTCACTTTAAAGACAAAGTTAGCTTAAATGTTTATCCCACAGCTTCTCATTAAAAAATAAGAAACTATCTAAGTCTTTTAATTTATTAGTAGCAGCATACAAATAACGTTTTAATTCGTGTTCATTAAAATTCATCAATTGGTTTGGCAAAACAATGCTCATATTATTTGACGCTTTAATCAGTACAAATGTGTCTTTTTTATCATTTTTCCAAACGTGATACAAAAAATCATCACTTGCTATAGAAAACAATAATTCTTCAGAAGTTTCGGGAATGATACAGGTGGAATATCTTTTACGCATAACTTGAATTTAAGCAAAAGTAGTTAGCCTGTACGCCAAAAACCGACTTAGTAAATCTTAATATTGTTTCAATGAATTTTTCAAAATCTTCTTATGTTCGGTTGCCAACCATTTTGGCTGCAGCACTTTCACCTGGTCGCCATAAGACAGAATCTTTTGCGTAAGTTCATAATTCGGAATCAGAAAATATTCAAAGTCGACCTCTTTATCTGATGTACTGATAATTTTTTGCGACCAATGCAGTGGCAGCGTTTCAATATATTTTGCCTGTACTGATTTAAAGGATAAATGAATAATCTCCCTTTTTTCATTTTCGCTTCCAATACCAATCATGCGGGCAAAATGTTCTTTTATATCTATGTCTTTCCGTTTTACAAATTTATCTGTCCCGACTTTAAACGATACTATTCTGTCTAATCCGAATTTAGAAAGTGTTCTC
The DNA here is from genome assembly GCA_043757615.1 of Sphingobacteriales bacterium. Taxonomy (GTDB): domain Bacteria; phylum Bacteroidota; class Bacteroidia; order Chitinophagales; family JADIYW01; genus JADJSS01. Next base: position 7,927 of record JAYVPA010000057.1, read on the forward strand.
AATCCGTTTAAAACACCTACCAGATACCAGCGGTTTTGGTATTCTTTCAGTGCGTATGGTTGTATGATAAAATTCTTTGGGTTTTCGTCCCAGAACTTTTGATACGAAAATTCTATCTGTCTGTTATTACGAATGGCAAACAGGATCTGATCAATATATTCTATACCTTTTGCATGCACATCATTACTCAAAATAATAGCGTCTGTATGTTTAGGGTTTTCTTTCATAAACTCCAGAAAATTAGTTGTCATAGATTGCGATTGTAAAAAACGAATTCTGTTTTTTGACAATTCATTCTCTTCAATAAAATAACCGCGATGCATTCTGTCATATTCAATAGTGATATCACAGTCTTTCCGTACTTGTTCAATATCACGCTGTATAGTTCTTTCCGAAATAATCATATCCATTCTTTTCAAAAAAGATTCTAATTCCCCCAACGAGGGGAACTTTGATTGTTGTATCTTTTCAATAATAAGCGAGTATCGTTTGAGTTTTGTTGCCGCTGACATATCTTTATTTTCATCAAAGATATTATTTTACTGCGTCAATTTTTGTCGTACACAAATTAGCCTTCT
>JAYVPA010000058.1:0-8467 GCA_043757615.1 Sphingobacteriales bacterium
ATCTTTCCAAATAATTTTATTGTTTCTCTAAATTCAACAGATACAATTGAATCAGGAAATTCTGTTGAGTTAAAACCGATATATGATAGCATTCCTGCAATAAGCTGGAATTGGACGCCATCTGATAATTTGAATTGTACGACTTGTGAAAATCCTGTAGCTACACCAATACAAACGGCAATGTATATTGTGAAAGCAACTTCAGCCGATGGTTGTGAAGATACTGCTCAAACAAAAATTGTGGTTCGTCAAACAGATGTATATGTTCCTTCTGCATTCACACCAAATAATGATGGAATAAATGATGTTGCGGAAGTGTTCGCTGTTAATCCAAAAGCATTTAGTATAAAAATATTTAACCGCTGGGGTGAATTAGTATTTGAAAGTAATGATGTGAATACTAAATGGAATGGCACCTACAAAGGTGAAAATTGTCCGCAGGATACTTATACCTATATTATAGATGTTACATTTTTAAATGACAAGCATTATCACAAACAAAGTTCTGTCTTGTTATTGCGCTAATTATTTACGACTTAAACAAGCCATATAAAATCCGTCTCCATCATAATCTGTGGGCAATAATTGTTGTAAATTTTCTAATTTAAAATCGGGATTATTTTTCAGGAATGATTGAATTTGCAATTCATTTTCCTGAGGCAGCACACTGCAGGTTGCATAAATTAGTTGACCGTTTTTATGTAGCATGTTTTTATATTCATTCAGCAAGCTCGCTTGTATATTCCCGTATTCATTTATTTTTTCGGGCGTTATCTTGTATTTCAGATCAGCTTGTCGTTTGAACGTACCGCTGCCGCTGCAGGGTGCATCCATTAAAATAAAATCAACATCCTTTAATTGTTTTACTTCTTTAAAATCGATGATTTTAATATTCTTGCAGCCGGACTGCTCAGCCCGTTGTTCCAGATTTTTTAATCGCGATGCTTTGTAATCTGTCGCGTAAATTTTCCCTGTATTATTCAGCAACGCAGAAAGGTGTAAGGTTTTGCCGCCGGCACCGGCACATAAGTCTAAAATTCTAATGTCAGTTAATTTTGATTTATCTTCAATCGCATCAAATAAAAAATTACCAATCGCCTGTGAACCGATATCCTGGAATTCAAATAAACCCTGTTTATATAAATCACTGTTTTTTAAATTGTTTTTAGACAGGATTTGTATTGCACAATCTGTTTCCCCTCTTGAGAGAGGATTAAGGGATGTGTTAGTTTCAATATTTTCTTTCTTTAGCAAGGAAAGTAAATTCCCTTTAATCGTTCTCAAAGTATTCACTCTTATAAATACAGATGGTTTCTGATTTAATGCTTCAGCAAGTGCATACCATTTTTCCCCTATATTTTCCAGACAAAAATTATAGAATGTTTCTGGATAAGACTGCTCTACATGCTTTTCAGGAATGGGTTGTTCAATTACTTTCTGAAATGCATTTATTTCATCAGCAGTAACATCAAATATTTCCGGATTTTTCAGACGGTAAGTTCTGTTTAACAAACTTACTAAAATCAGATGTTTGTATAAAGTAAAACTAGGATTGTATACAGCCAACTGATAATTATATTTCAATTTCCATCGAATGATATCATACACACTTTCCGCAATCATGCTTCTGTCTCTGGAACCAAAACTTTTATTTTGTTTCAGCATGGTGCTAACTTCCTTATCAGCGACTTTCTCACTTTCAAAAACGGCTTTCAGGCAAACTATAACGGCATCAATGATTGGCTGGTGAATTTTTATTTCCTGCATCTCGTATTATTGGGTATTTATTTTGTTAATCGGTCAATTATAGCGGAGTGTTGCGGAAATTCTTCTATTAAATGACTGCAATCCGCCAAGATAAAATCATCAAATGTAAATGCAGGAATTACCGTACAACCGCACAATGCAAATCCATTTTCACCAATGCATTCACTTGCAAACCAATTCCCGCCTTTTACTACATATTGAAAATTTAAACTTTCTTCCTGGTCAGATAAAGCAGTCAGATGATATTTCCCATCCGAATCAATTTCATGAATTAAAATAGAATCATCATAATACCAGTTCCATTGCTCATCTGATTTTATTCGATGGAAAGTGGAAAAATTATTTTGAACCAGTAAAAATAAGATGGAGGAAAAAGTATTGTCAGGCGAAGCAAAAGTGCGTTTATAATATCCGCCTTCAGGATGTGCTTCCATTTCAAATTTTTGTATGATTTCTTCTGCTGACATCTGATTGTTTTATAATTATTTAAAGATATTATTTTTCCTGTATCTAAAATTAGTATTACTTTGGATAAACTTAAACTAAATTATGCAAAAACCGATATTGGTTTTCAAGATAGGCACTTCTTCCATTACGGATGCGAAAGGCAATCTGGATGAAATTGTCGTGCAAAGCGTAGCGAAACAATTAGCAGTCTTGCACAAGGAATTCCATATTGTCATAGTTTCTTCCGGAGCGGTGGGTACAGGTAAAAAGTTTATAAAAAACTATACAGGGAAAATAGAAGAAAGAAAGGCCGCAGCAGCTATCGGTAATCCGATTTTAATTTATAAATATTCGGAAGCATTCGCTAAATACAAAATTCCAATAGCTCAGAGTTTATGTGAACGTGGTCATTTTTCAGACAGAGAAAAATTTTTACAATTACGTGCTACTTATGAAGAGCTTTGGAAAAATGGTATTATCCCGATTGCAAATGAAAATGATGTAGTGAGTTCACGTGAATTAAAATTTTCAGATAATGATGAACTGGCAACGTTGTTGGCAGTTGGTTTCGGTGCAAAACTATTATTAATAGGTACATCAGTAAATGGTGTTTTAGATAATGCAGGAAATATTATTCATAGAATTGAAAAATTTAATGACAAAATTCTTTCGTTGGCAACAAAAGAAAAATCTGCAGTTGGATTAGGGGGTATGATCAGTAAGCTGACGTTTGCACATTTAGCAACTAACCTAGGAATCAAAGTAATAATCTTTCCTGCGAAAGAAAAGAATGGATTACTTAATGCAATAAAAGAAAAAGTTGGCACTGTATGCATTCCAAAGAATGTTTCCAAAAATGCGAGACAAAAATGGTTGGCAAGCGGTAGTCTGGTTATCGGAAGTATAGTTGTTGATGAAGGTGCGCACAAAGCATTACTGAAACGAAAAAGTTTATTGGTAGTTGGTATAAAAAGTATAAATGCTGTTTTTGAAGAAGGGGAAGCTATAGAAATTCTTGACAATTTAGGAAATGCATTTGCTGTTGCGCGGGCAAAAATATCCTCGAAAGAATTGGAAAAAAATCTTAAACAGCAAAATCTTGTGTTGGCACATGCTGATGATATTGTAATGATTTAATTCCCCAGAATTTGTGGAATTTGTGTTGTTTTTGTCTCTTAATAGCAAAGAGATATTTATGATACAGATTACCGAACAGGAAGTAGCTACAAAAATTCATTACATAAGGAATCAGAAAGTTATGCTTGACAGTGACTTGGCAGAACTATATGATGTAGCAACAAAAGTATTAAACCAGGCAGTAAAAAGAAATATTTTCAGATTCCCGGAAGACTTCATGTTTCAATTAACTGAAAATGAATATAATACCATCTTGAAGTCACAATTTGTTACTTCAAGATGGGGTGGAAAAAGGAAATTACCATATGCATTTACAGAACATGGTACTGTAATGCTGGCAAGTATATTAAATAGTGAACGTGCTGTTTCGGTAAGTCTGCAAATTGTTCGTTTATTTATAAAGCTTCGTCAGTTAATGGAATCAAATAAAGAATTGACGAAAAAAATAGAACAATTAGAAGATAAATACGACCATCAGTTTAAAATTGTTTTTGACGCTGTAAAGCAATTATTGATTCAGGAAAAACATGAAAGAGTACCGATTGGATTTAAGATAAATAAAAAATAAATTATATTTGATTATATGGATTCGATAAAGTCAATATTAGAAGCTACCAATAAAGCTGCTGTTGCAGTGAGAAATTTATCATCAGATGATAAAAAAAAGATTTTAATTCGATTGGCTGAATTGTTGGTTGAGAATCATGACAATATTATCCGTGAAAATAAAAAAGATCTGGATAAGATAGAAGATTCAAATCCTAAAAAGGATAGATTATTATTAAATGAAAACCGGATAAAAGATTTAGCGGAGAGTTTAAAGGATATTACAAAACTGGAAGACCCAGCAGGTAAAATTATTACAGATAATACTTCGGAAAATGGATTGCATATTCAGAAAATAACTGTTCCGATTGGCGTTGTAGGTGTGATATATGAAGCAAGACCAAATGTTACCATTGATGTGGCTGCTTTGTGTTTGTATGCAGGAAATGCAGTGGTGCTGCGCGGTGGTAGTGATGCAGAATTTACCAACCAGGTTTTGGTCGATATCATCCACAAAGTCTTAAAAGAAAATAATGTTGATGAAAATGTTGTACAGTTATTGCCTGTTGACAGAAAATTTGTGAAAGAATTACTGGAGGCGGTAAAGTATATAGATATCATTATTCCGCGTGGTTCTCAGCAATTGATAGATTTTGTGCGTGAACATTCTAAAGTACCTACTATAGAAACCGGTGCCGGGGTTTGTCATACATATGTGGAATCTACAGCAAATTTAGACAATGCTGCAAAAATTGTTGTGAATGCAAAAACGCAGCGGCCTTCTGTTTGTAATGCATTAGATACAGTTATTGTAGATAAAATAATTGCAGAAGAATTTTTACCAAAACTGATAGATAGATTCAATGATTTTAAAGTGGAAGTTTTTGCAGATGATACTGCCTATACCGTTTTACAAAATGAAAATTATCCTTATTTACAAAAAGCTGCAGAAGAAAATTTTGGCATGGAATATTTAAGCCAGAAGTGTTCGATTAAAACAGTATACAATTTCGACGAAGCTATTGAACACATCCGGAAATATTCTTCCAGACATAGTGAAGCAATTATTTCAGAGGATATACCGCTTTGCGAACGATTTTTAAATGAAGTAGATGCTGCTGCCGTTTATACAAATGCAAGTACGCGATTTACAGATGGTGCTTGTTTCGGTTTAGGTGCAGAGATTGGTATTTCCACACAAAAATTGCATGCACGCGGCCCATTTGCTTTAGAAAAACTGACTACAGAAAAATGGATAATAAGAGGTGATGGGCAAATCAGATAGCTAAACAGAAGTATCTTCCCATAACTCAATCCAGTTATTGTCTGGATCAGCAATCCATGCAAACTTCTCTTCGGGATGAACTTCCATTGGCTTCACGGTAATATTGTTTTTCGTTAGCTCTGCAACCAATGTCTCCAAATCAGCAATTCTGAGATTCAGACAAAATGTTCGAAATTCAGTTTTAGGACGGTTCTTACTCGGTAAAATTGAAAAAAATTGTAGAATATTTTTTCTGGCTTTCAGTGTCAGCATAATCTTAAGAAACAAAGAATGTAGTACCATAAGATTGAAATTCAATGTCGAGATATTGTGTATACCATGCAGCCAGGAATTTGGAATCTTCAGAATAAATAAAAACTCCGCCAAGATGTGAGACATGTTTGTTTATGCATTAAAACTAATAAATCCTAATGAAAATACAGAAGTAAATTACGTGCTTGCTTACATCCGTAAATCTTCTACATGCACACCGGGATGTTTGGATGCATCGAATTTAAAAAAGCTGTCATCTAAATTTGCTTTAGAATTAAATGAACTTATACTGTAAGTATATAAGTTTCCGTTTTTGTCAAATACTTTCATGCGTTTGATGTATTTCACATTTTTATCTATCCAGATACGTACTTTAAAAAAGGGTTTGCTCTTGTCTTTCGGCATCAGGTCAACTACAGAACAACTTGTTTTATCGCACACTTCTTCACCATTCATCATGTAGTTAAAATCATTCTGATAAATCGTAAACATGTTTGATGGTGTGATATCCTCTTTGTTCGCTTCATAATCATTGATTTGAACTTCATTAATATCTTTCAGATAAGTCCAAACACTTTGCTTATCACAAAAGATTTCCTGCTTGCCCATCAGCAATTTATATTTTTCACCTTTCAGATAAACATTTCCGTTTTGAACAGTTGTTTTATTCTGAATCGGATTAACTGTTGTCAAAGAAAAATCTGCCTGTATAGAATTGAATCCTTTATATGTTTTACTGACAGCATCCAGCAAGGTTTTTGCTTTCGGATCGTTCAGCTGCTTATCAGGTTGGTAACCAAAAATGGATAAAAAAAAAGTAAGAATAGAAAAAAGATGAATCATGTTTTAAATATAAATTATTTGTAATCAGTTACAATAAGAGACCTATTACTTTGCTACAAAATAAATAGAAAAATCTATTTTCATACAAAAATAACAGAAACTTTTATTGTTCACCCAGTTCAAGCAAAATCCGTTCCAATTCTTCGTCGGTTTTAACATACACTTCGCGTGCTTTGCTTCCCAGGTTTGGTCCGACGATGCCAACTGCTTCCAGTTGGTCCATTAAGCGGCCGGAACGGGCATAACCTAAGGCCAGTTTTCGTTGTATCAAAGAGGTAGAGCCTATCTGATTTCTAACAATTAATCTTGCTGCTTCTGTAAATAATTCATCACGATCGCCTAAATCCATCATTCGGTCACTGTTTGCTACTTCTTTCGGGTCAATGTATTCCGGTAATTCATACGCCGTAGAAAATCCTTTTTGGTCACCGATAAATTTCGCAATATGCTCTACTTCAGGCGTATCCACAAACGGACATTGCAATCGTGTCAGTTCCCCGCTTTGCGACAATAACATATCACCGCGTCCGATTAACTGGTCAGCACCGCTCGCATCTAAAATAGTTCGCGAATCCACTTTTGCAGTCACTTTAAATGCAATTCTGCCCGGGAAATTCGCTTTGATAGTACCGGTAATAATATTTACAGAAGGTCTTTGTGTGGCAATTACTAAATGGATTCCAATAGCACGGGCTAACTGCGCCAAACGGGCAATAGGAGCTTCCACTTCTTTTCCTGCAGTCATCATCAAATCTGCAAACTCATCGACAACCAAAACAATGTAGGGCAGGAAACGGTGTCCGTTATTTGGATTCAACTGACGTTTTAAAAACTTCTGGTTGTATTCTTTGATATGACGAACCTGAGCAGTTTTTAATAATTCATAACGCTGGTCCATTTCTATGCATAATGCATTCAATGTATAAATAACTTTCTTGTTGTCAGTGATGATGGCATCTTCTTCGCCGGGTAATTTTGCGAGATAATGATTTTCAATCAGTTTGTATAAATTCAACTCCACTTTTTTCGGGTCAACTAAAACAAACTTTAATTCTGCAGGATGTTTTTTGTATAATAAAGAAACAAGGATAGCATTCAAACCAACAGATTTTCCCTGACCGGTAGCACCCGCCATTAATAAGTGAGGCATTTTTGCCAGGTCCACAACAAAGTCTTCATTGGAAATTGTTTTACCTAATGCAATCGGCAAATCCATATCTGATTTCTGGAATTTTTCACCTGCAATCAAGGACTTCATAGATACAATACTTTTCTTCACGTTTGGCACTTCAATACCAATGGTTCCGCGGCCCGGAATAGGAGCGATAATACGAATACCAAGCGCAGATAAACTCAACGCAATATCATCTTCCAGGTTTTTTATTTTCGAAATACGTACTCCTTTGTCAGGAACAATTTCATATAAAGTAACTGTTGGTCCGACTGTCGCTTTTATCTTTTCAATACCGATATTGTAATGCGAAAGTGTTTGTACGATCTGGTTTTTATTCTGTTCTAATTCTTCTTTGTTGATTTCAATTTGTCCGCTGCCATGTTCTTCCAGTAAATCTACAGATGGGAATTTGTATTTAGATAATTCCAGTCTCGGGTCGAAATCTGTATCTAATCCAAAATGTTCCGGTTCTTTTTTTTCTGTTTTAGCAGGTTGTTGATTTTCATCTATTGTTCCAAATGCCTGTATTTCTTCAATTTCAAAATCCGGCTCTAAAGTAAATTTTTCTTTTTTCGGTGTTGTGTCAACATGTTTGTCCAATTCAATTTCTGTTGCTTCCTTTTCTACTAATTCCATTTGGATAGAAGAAATTTCTGCTGCTTTATTTTCTGTTAATATTTCAAATGTTTCATCTTGTTGATGTGGAGTTGGTAATTCTTTCTCATCCGGTAAAATGCTTTCCATGTCATATCCATCCTCTTTTTTCAATTCTTCTTCTTTAAAGAATTCATCTATTTCAGTCGGTCGATTTTTTTCTTTTTCTAATGCATATTCTTTTCTGCGTTCATTCCATGCCTGTTTCCACGCAGTAAATTTTTCATACGCATCTTTTAAGTTAAATCCTAAAAATGAAAGACCAATGATGCCTAATAAAATACCTAAGCCTAATCTGCCCATGAATGTAGACAACCATTCGTAGTTATTTTTACCTAATCCGCCGCCAAAAGGAAACGTAG
>JAYVPA010000059.1:0-8448 GCA_043757615.1 Sphingobacteriales bacterium
GTCTTCTATTCTCTTGTAATAATTTTTTACCAGGGCAATATTTGCATGATCTTCATTTTCATGATTGATACGTTTCACCGCTTTCAATGCTTCAAACATCGTATTTATTTTATCTTTTAAAACGGTAGTCTGCTCCCATGAAATCTCATTTTTTTTCTGGTAAGATGCTATCTTTTCCCATTGCGCTTTTGCTTTATCCCAAAGTGTCTGATCGTATTCAGCTACAACAGATGCTTTTTCTTCCAACAATTTAACTTCATCGGTAAGCAACTGATTTATTTTAGAGCTCATTAATTTTTTGCCCCATTTATGCTGTGTCTGTAAGACAACATCTAAGCGGTCAACTTTTACATCTGCCGGTAAAATCGTGTCGCTGTTTGCATCTATTTCCCAATGAATGGCGCTTTCCGGAAATGTATATTCGCCGCCATTTTTCCATTCTACAAAAATTGCATCCTGAATTTCTTTGCTAACTTCTTCTCTTGAAAGTGCGTTGATGTGGATTTTTGCTGTTTCTTCATCTAAACTAATAGCAATTAATGCTTTTCTGTCGGTGGCAATCTCGCCCCATAATACTAATCTCGTGTTCATGTTTTAAATCGTAATAGTAAGTAATAAGTCGTAAGTTCCTTCGACAAGTTCAGGATGATTTACGATAACCGTTTTTGTAATTAATAATTGAATAAATAAAAACAGTCTGTATTCTCATACAAACTGTGGTACAAAATTAAAGATTATTGTTTAATAATTCAAGGTTGTGCGCTTAGTTTTTACAGTTTCAATAATTTGCTGCTGTAAAGAAATTTGCTGTTGTTTAGTCGTCTGGTCAGCATCATTTTTAATAATGTCCTGCTCACGCTGCTGAATCAACGCTTTTGCCTTCTCAATATCTTTTAAATAATCTGCTTTTTTGCCTATTAAATCTTTCAAATCACCGTTTAATGTTTTTAACGTTTTTTCTTCCGTTTTTTGCTGCGCTTCTACGACCTCTATTGCCTGGTCTTTGGCAAATTTCTTAAGAGCAGCCTCTAAACCTGCATATTGTGTTCCATAAGCTGCCGAAGAAACAAATGCACCGCCTAAATCCGTATATATAGTCACTTTTGAACCATTATCAACAGGCGTAACTACTGCATATATATCTAATGCATTAGCGCTTACCGTTGGAATCTGCGCATTGTCAATAAAGATTTCCGGATTTTTTTTGTCGCGTACAACTTTCGCTTTCATCTTTTTCCCCCAATGTTCCACCGCGTCTTTCGCATCATCAGGTTTAGTACCGTTCAGCATTATTTCTATACCATTTTGTTCTCCTTTACTCATGAACTGGCGTACTTCATTGGTAGTGAATTGTGTTTGTGCTTTTGCAGTTGCGAACGAAAATGCAATTGCAGCAGTCATCATAGATAATTTAAAAATTTTCATCCTATTAAATTTAATTTGTTATTTAACAATTCCTGTAACTTTGTTTTTGTTGTATTGCAAAATAAATGCCACAAAATATCCCTTAGCCCTTACCTGGTCTAAAATTACCTTTGCACGTTCCAAATCATAAAAATCTCCTAAGCGATAAATATATCTGTCGTAGGCCTTTGTTACTTCTACTTTTCCTAAATAATCAAATTCTGGAAATTTAATATCGCCTACCTCATAACTCGCTAATTGTATTTTATAATAAACATCTGGCTGTGCAATTGTATCTAATTTTGGTCCTTCCGGATTTACTTCAGCTTTTTGCACTTTGGGCATTTCTTTTTTTACTTCTGCAATCACAGGTTGCATTACTTTTGGTGTTTCTGCTGCAATTATTTTCTGGTCTGCTTTTGGTGTATCTTCAATTTTTACAACCAATTTTTCAATTTCAGGTTTTTTTAAATTTACAATCTCTGGTTTTGCTATTTCTTCTTTTACCGGTTCAGGCATTTCTTCTTTAATTACATTTCCTGTTAGTTGTTCAATTGGTTTTTCAGGTACAACAATGGATACTACTTCTGCTTTTTTCTCTTCAATAAATTTTACTTTTTTAATTTTTTTAGTTGTTACCATATCCGCAGCTAATTGCGGCGCTTCTTCTCTTTTTACTGTTATTTTTTTTACAGTATCTGTTTGTTTAACTATTTCCATCTTTGCTTGAGTGCTTGTAATAACTGCCTCAGATTTTGGCACACTAACAATTTCTTCCTGCTTTACTATTGCAGACTCTTCAGCTTTTGGTAATTCAACTATTTTGAGTGGCGTTTCTACTTTAGGGGCAACGGAAACTTCTTCTTGTTTAGGAACATTAACAACTTGTGCTGGTTTTGGTTTGCTAACCTTTACCGCTGCTGCTGTATCCATTTTTTGTTTTACGGCACTTATTACAGTTGATTTTGTAAGCGGTTTATTATTTACAACTGTTGGTGGTTTTTCTACAGTTGATTTTTCAATTGATTTTATTAATGAATCACTTTCTGTTTTTAATATTGTCTGTTGAGTTACAGAATTGGCAGTTATTGTCTGACCATTTTTATTTACAAATTTAAGATTCAGATTCAATGGAATATTATTCTCTTTATATACAATATTGTCTGACAATTTGAATTTTGAACCTGACAATAAATAGTCGCGGACTTTCACACTGTTCTTATCCAATCCGAATGTGGTTAGTTCATCTGTAACTTTATTTTCTTGGTTTTCGAAAATAACTTTGTAATTATTATTCAATAATAATTTTATTTCAAATCTGCCGGTTGAATCAATATCCACCTCCCGTAATCTCTGTGTTGTGTAATTCACCATTCTCATTTGTGCTGTATATGCAGGTTTATTTGTAGCTGCATCTATTACCTTACCCGTAAAAATGATATAATTATCCAATGATAGATTATTTGTTGCACCTTTTGCAATACTGAATTGCGCATCCGGTTTCAGTAATGCAATTGCTATAACGGAGTCTCCGCTTGTTTTTCCATTTGAACTTACTTTCTGGATGATTGGTCTGTAATTGTCTTTGGATATCCTAAGTGTGTAGTTTTTATTTTTATTGATTTGAAATACTGCTTTTCCCGTTTCATCTGTTACACCTTCAAATAATTTTTCTGCGCCATCATAAACCTGCACCAATGCATAATCTATCAGTTTATCAGAAAATGTATCATTTGTGTTTACAATCAGTTTTAAATTGAATGGTGTAAACCTGTATACATCAAAACCTCCTTTGCCACCATTTCTGTTAGATGTTACATAACCGGTTTTAACGTCGGCATCATAAATAACACTTACATCATCACCGGCAGAGTTGATGGGAGCTGACTGCAATTCCACACCTTCCCAGATATTGTTTGCTTTTGTTGCAGCATAAATATCAAACCCTCCGAAACCTCCTTCTCTGTCAGATGAAAAATAAAGTGTGTTGTCTTTCCCATCTTGTAATACAAATGGATTTATTTCGTCAGACTTAGAATTTAATAGTTTACCTAAGTTTTTTGGCGTTGTCCATTTTCCGTTCACCAAATCACTTTTCCAGATATCAAATCCACCAAAACCGCCGGTCTGATTTGAAGAAAAATAAATTGCAGTTCCATTTGTATTGTATGAAGGATTTTTAAAAGAATATCCTTCTGTATAAAACGGGAAAGGCTTCACGTTTAAAAAACTTCCACCTAAATTATCTGCTAAAAAAATCTTTTCGTTTTTTATTTTTCCTTTTTTGGAAGATGTTTTTTCATCTCTCACAGAAAAAACAACAGAGTTTCCGTCTTGCGTATAAGATAAACTTGTAACCAATGCTTTCGGAATGCTCTTATTATATGCATTTACAGGTTCTGCAAAATTCTCAAAATCACGCACTACCTGATAAATATCATAGGTTGGTTTATCTTCTTTCGTATTTTCATTTTTTACAGTTACATATACAGGATTTGTTCTGAGTACCGCAACATTTGTTTCATCTGCTGAGGTGTTATATGTATAGTTCTCCAGTTTATAATTATAAGCTAAGGCAGCCGATTTCAAAATTTTCTCACATTGATTAGCCAGATCCATTACTTTATTTACATCGCCTGTAAGCGCCGCATACATTAAATAACCGTCTAACGCTTTCTGATATTCACCCATTAAACGGTTTGTGTTGGCATAATTAAATAAATTGACTTTTGATGTATTGATTAACTGGCTTTCCTTATCATACCATTGCATGGCTGTGGCATAATCTTTTTTCTTTACATATAATTCTGCAATCTTGAAGGCATCCTGCGGATCACGGTTTACTCCGTAATAACGACCTTTATAATATTCGATAACTTTATCTATTCCGCCACTTGCAATCAACTTACTGATATAAGTAGCATCCCATTTTTTTGCGAAGGAGATAGTGGTCACTATCATACAAATTATAAATAATAATCTCTTCATACTTTTATGTTAATGTGCTTCCAGCCAGTTATTACCAAAGCCTGTTGATACTTCTACAGGCACAAGCAAAGGTAAGGCATTTTGCATTTCATGTATAACGATTTTTTGTATTTTTTCTTTTTCAGGCAAATACACATCAAACAATAATTCATCATGTACCTGCAGAATCATTTTAGACTGCAACTTATTTGCGGTTATCTGTTTTTGCACATTTATCATCGCCACTTTTATCATATCAGCTGCGGTGCCTTGTATTGGTGCGTTGATAGCATTTCGTTCTGCAAAACCACGCACTGTCCAATTCCCCGCATTAATATCTCTTACGTATCGTCTTCTTTTTAAAAGCGTTTCTACATAACCATTTGTTTGTGCAAACTTGATGGTATTATCCATGTATTTTTTAATGCCAGAGAATTTTTCAAAATATTGTTCGATAAGATTTGCAGCTTCTCCCCTTGGAATTCCTAAACGTTGTGCCAGCCCGAAGGCTGAAATACCGTAAATGATTCCAAAATTTACCATCTTCGCCTGGCGACGCATTTCAGAAGTGACATTTTCTAAAGCAACTCCAAAAACATTCGCTGCTGTTGCTGAGTGAATATCTATGTTTTGGCTGAACGCATCTATCATGTTTGCATCTTCGCTCACAGATGCTACAATACGCAATTCTATCTGAGAATAATCCGCAGAAAGTATAATGTGATTTTCATCTTTCTGGATAAATGCTTTACGGATTTTTTTACCGCGTTCTGTACGGATTGGAATATTCTGTAGATTCGGATTTACGGAACTCAATCTTCCTGTAGCAGCAATTGCCTGGTTAAATGTAGTATGAAGTCTGTTTGTTTTCGGATTAATCAAACTTGGCAATGCATCGACATATGTGCTTTTTAATTTTGTGAATTCTCTGTAGTCTAATAATCTTTCTGCTATCGGATGTTCATTCACAATTTTTTGTAGTGTTTCTTCATCTGTAGAATACTGACCTGTCTTTGTTTTTTTACCGGGATATTTTATACCCATTTTATCAAACAAAATTTCACCTAATTGTTTTGGCGAATCAATATTGAACTGCGCGCCGCACGTTGTCAGAATCTCATCTTTCAATAAAATAATATCCTGTGCAATTTCATCTGAATATTGTTTTAAGAATTCCGTATCAATCTTTACACCTTCATATTCCATTTCCATTAAGACAGGAATTAATGATGTTTCTACATCATAAAATAATTTATGTAAATGGGTATCGTCAATTTCTTTTTTGAAAACATTGAATAACTGCAAGGTCACATCGGCATCTTCTGCAGCATATTCTTTTATTTTCTCAATCGGAACATCACGCATCGTTCCCTGCTTTGGTCCTTTCTTACCAATTAATTCAGTAATTGAAACCGGTGAGTAGCCTAAATAATTTTCTGCCAAAACATTCATGTTATGTTTCGTGTCAGCATCTATTAAATAGTGTGCCAGCATGGTATCAAATAAAACACCTTTCACTTCAACATCATACCATTTCAAAACCAACTGGTCGAATTTTATATTCTGTCCGATTTTTGTAATCGTTTCATTTTCTAAAACAGGTTTGAACTGATGAATCAGTTTTCTTGCTTCTTCCTGATTGGCAGAAATCGGAATATAATATGCTTCAAATTCTTTTATACTGAATGAAATACCTACTAACTCACAATTATTCGCATCAACAGAAGTGGTTTCAGTATCAAAACAAACCTTATCTGCTACAGAAATTTTTTGTAATAATTCATCAATCTTTTCCTGCGTTTCTATCAAGAAATACTGATGCTCTGTATTATTTATGTTTTTACCTGCAAAAGTAGTTTGTTTTTCAGCCGTATTATTTTCTTCAGTTGAATCAGCATTGCCAAACATAGAAAACTGTGCGGCATCTTTTGGCGCAGTCTGTTTTTTTGCCACTGCATCATTCATTGCATAATCTTCACCAAGAATTCTTTTGCCTAATGTGCGGAATTCTAAATCTGCAAAAATCTGTGTGAGTTTTTGCTTATCAAAATCCTTTAAAATAAAATCATGTTCATTCCATTCAACAGGCGCATCTATAATAATGGTCGCCAATTTTTTAGAAATCAATGCCATTTCTTTATGCTCAATCAATTTATCTTTTATGGCACCTTTGACATCGTCAATATTTTCGTAAATATTTTCAATAGAGCCAAACTGACGAATCAGCATTTTCGCACCTTTTTCACCAATGCCTTTTACTCCTGGAATATTATCAACCGCATCGCCCCACAAACCAAGTATATCAATAATTTCTTTTGGATGTTTGATTTCCCATTTTCTGTTTAATTCCTGCACACCTAATACTTCTGCGGGCTTTCCCATAAATGGCGGCTTATGAATAAATATACTTTCAGAAGCAACTTGTCCCAAATCTTTATCCGGCGAAACGATATGGCATTCAAAGCCTTCTGCTGCTGCTTTCACTGCCAGAGTACCAATCAAATCATCTGCTTCGTAGCCACTAATTTCAACAATAGGCATATTCATTGCCTTGATAATCTCTTTGATAATCGGAATTGACGTTATAATATCATCCGGCATTTCCTGTCGTTGTGCTTTATAAAAATCATGTTCCGCCTGTCTGTCTGTCTGACCAGCAGCATCAAATACAATAGCATAATGTGTCGGATTATATTTTGTTTTAATTTCCCAAACGGTATTAAGAAAACCTGTAATTGCTGAAACATTGAAGCCTTTGGAATTAATTAAAGGGGCTTTCTGGAAAGCAAAATAAGCTCTGTAAATAAGTGCGTATGAATCGAAAAGATATAGTTTCTTCATGTTATTTAGCTGATTGCAATTCTTCCCAATATTCTGCTGCTCTTCTTGTGTGTGGAATGCATATACTCCCGCCTACAAGATTGGCAATTGCAAACACTTCGTATACTTGATCTGTTGTCACACCTTGTTCATGACTTTTGCCAAGATGATATTTTATACAATCATCGCAGCGCAAAACCATAGATGCCACCAATCCGAGCATCTCTTTTGTTTTTGCATCAATCGCTCCGTCTGCATAAGCATGCATATCGAGATTAAAAAAACGGTTAAGTGTGAGGTTCTTTTGTCCTAAGATTACGTCGTTCATTTTGGAACGATAATCATTGAATTCTTTTACTAAATCTGCCATAAATAAAAAAACTATTATTTGTCTAAATTACGACAAATAATAGTTTTGTTTTGGAAAAAGTAAGTGTATTATTTTTTCTTTTTTGTAGCCTTGCGGGCTTGCGTCCATTCTTCGAACAAATCAATTCCGCGGTGCATTGCTTCGAGTCTGTCGTAATTCAATGAGTAGTAAATTTTCTTACCGTCTCTGCGAGTACGAACGACATCAACGCCTCTTAGAATTTTTAAATGTTGTGAAGTAATGGATTGTTCAATTTTAAGAGTATTGTAAATTACATTTACATTTACTTCTTTTTTTTCGTGAATCAGCTTAATGATTTTTAACCTGAGATGATGCGCTACAGCTCTTAAAAGCTCGGCAGCTTTTTCAATCTTTTCTGTGTTGAATTCGAAATTTTCCATAAAGACTTTTTACAATTTAGTTCGTGACAAATATAGAAATATTCCTAAGTTTAATACTTTAATACGCGGAATATTTAACATTGCTCATATTATAACCAAACTAAAACAAAAAAGTTTTATAAAAAAATTGATAAAAGGCAATTATTTCACTAGTTCTTCCAATAGTCTGGCTATTTCATCCATTCTGTCATGATCAATCGAGTAATAGATAAATTTACCATCACGTGAAGTTATTACCACTCCGGCTCTTCTGAGTAAAGCTAAATGTTGTGATGCTACGGACTGCTCTAATCTCAGTTTTACATATAACTCCGTCACTGTTATTTTACCTTCCTGATTAATCAAGCGTATCATTTCCTGACGTAACTTATGATTGACTGCACGTAATACCAATACGGATTTTCGCAATACCTGAAAATCGATTTTCAATTCAGGTTGCATAATGTTGTTACTGTTGACTGACATATTTTTCATTTTATTTTTTAT
>JAYVPA010000060.1:0-30154 GCA_043757615.1 Sphingobacteriales bacterium
ACCTTTGATTGACAAAATAAATCCTGTAAAAATTTTATCAAAGAAAGATTGTTTCCAGACACATAAAGTAAAAGACGGTGAAACATTATACGGTATTGCACAAAAATATGATGAAGTAACAGTGCAGGATATAATGAAGTGGAATGACTATAAAAAAACACCTGTTTTGCATAAAGGTGATGAAATTAAAGTACAGAAAATAACATGTAAATAATACGATCATCAGTTAAAGATTCCAAACTTTATATCACTATCATTTTTACTATATTTACTGTTTATCGGTAACTAAATGCTTCAAAAATGTATTGAATTTAATCCTGAAAGAAAAATACATTAAAGCTTTCTGTAATTCAATAAAAAAAATAAAACATGCAGTTGCTGCAATGCTGAAAACGAGATGTTTAGCGTTATAGTCTAATGCTTTACAAATGGCTCAATTTAAGCGTTAAAAATCTGATTATTTCTCCCGAATTTTCATGATTATTTTGGTAATTTTGCTCAACAACCCTATCTTGTACGCAACTATAAACTATGTTCGCATACCTAAACGGAAAAATTACCTACAAAACACCTACTCATGTTTATCTGGATTGCAACGGAGTAGCATATTTTGTCAATATATCCTTAAGTACTTTCTCACAAATTGAAAAGTCCGAAAATGTTAAATTATTTATGCATTTAGTGGTGCGGGAAGATGCTCATGTGTTGTATGGATTTTTCAGTGAAGAAGAAAAAAATATGTTCCTGCATTTGATTTCAGTGTCAGGCGTTGGTCCTAATACTGCAAGACTGGTATTATCATCTATGTCAACACAGGAATTTCAAAAGGCAATAATACAGGGAGATGTTCGTTTAATACAGTCTATAAAGGGCATCGGTCCTAAATCGGCTCAACGGTTAATTTTAGAACTAAAAGATAAACTGAAAAAAGAACCAATAGCAGACGGAATGGATACATTATCGCTTCATGGCAGTCATTCTGTAATAACAGATGAAGCTTTGGCAGCATTAAATATGCTCGGGTTTCAGAAAGTTCAGGCAGAAAAAGCAGTTCAAAAAGCGTTAAAAGACAATCCTCAGCTACAAACAGTGGAAGAATTGATAAAATTGAGCCTAAAAAATTTGTAAATTTGCAGCAGACACGTATTATTTAGTGAGAGAAAAACTACATACTACTTTTACAAGTACATTCCTATTCTTTGCTCTTTTTTGCAGCACACATCAAATTATTGCCCAAACGGATACTGCAAGACCACAACTTCGCTATCCGATTGAAGACAGAAATACAGATTTTTTAAGTACTAAATCTAAAAGTACAATCGATTTAAAAGATCCGAAGATTGTAGATAAGCAAGTACAATACGATCCGCAAACAAATAAATATGTCGTGTATGAAAAAATTGGCGACAATTATTACAAGACGCCAACCTACATGACTTATGATGAATATATTCAATATTCAAGCCAGGAATCAGAGAAAACTTATTTTCAGCAACGTTCCAGAGCAATCGATTTAGCAGAACGAAAAAGCAAGCAGCCATTTTTATACCAGGGTCCTGAATTATTTAATCGTTTTTTAGGCGGAACTAAAATTGAAATAAAACCACAGGGAAGTGTAGACGTTACGATTGGTGTAAATTCCCAGCGAATAGACAATCCTGTTTTATTACAAAACCAGCGACGCAATATCAATTTTGATTTTGATATGAATATCCAGTTAGGATTGCAGGCATCTATTGGTGATAAAATGAAATTAGGTATCAACTACAATACTAAATCTGGTTTTGCATTTGAGAACCAGTTAAAGTTAGCCTACAAAGGAAAAGAAGATGATATCATTCAGGCATTGGAATTTGGAAACGTAAGTATGCCGCTACGCAGTGCCTTAATCAAAGGGCCTCAAAATTTATTTGGTGTAAAAACACAATTAAAGTTCGGACGTTTAACGATCACGAATGTTTTAGCACAACAAAAATCAAAAACAGAAAATGTAAGAATTGAAAATGGAGCACAGACAAAAAAATTCAGCATAAAAGCAGATGAATATGAAGACAACAGACACTTTTTCATTGCACAATATTTCAGAGATGTTTACGAACAAAGCTTAAACAGACTGCCATTCGTTAGTGCACAAACTGTTATTAATAAAATTGAAGTCTGGGTAACGAACAAAACCCGTCAGACAGAAGAAGTAAGAGAAATTGTAGCGTTTCAGGATTTAGGTGAAACAAATAAAATTTACAATACAGCTATAGTTCATAGCACTGGCGGTACTTATCCTGAAAATAAGGCCAACAATTTATATGATATTATTACAAGAGGTGCAAACTCAGGAAATTTTCGCGACCCCAGCAGGTGTATAAGTTTTTTAGAAGGCAATGGTTTGCTTGCAGTAGATGATTTTGAAAAAGTAAGTGCGCGTAAGCTAGCCTCCACAGAATATATATTCAACCAGCAATTAGGCTACATATCTTTAAATCAGCAGCTGCGTCCTGATGAAGTATTAGGAGTCGCAATACAGTATACCGTAAATGGAAAAGTATACCAGTTGGGTGAATTTGCTTCTGACTTACCGCCACTGGCAGATACTACAAAAACTAAAGACCAGATTTTAGCATTGAAAATGTTAAAAGCAACTTCTGTGAGAACAGTAGAACCCATCTGGGATTTGATGATGAAAAACGTGTATTCATTAAATGCATTCAACGTAAGTCCGGACCAGTTCTTTTTTGACATTTACTATACGGACCCGGGCGGTGGACAGAAACGCTATTTACCGGATGCAGGAAATATCACTGGAAAACAATTATTACAAGTATTAAATCTTGATAATGTAAATAACCAGCTAGATCCTCAACCGGACGGACGTTTCGACTTTATTCCCGGCGTAACCATCAATCCGAAAAACGGAAAGATTTATTTCCCTGTTTTAGAACCATTCGGAAGCTCCCTGGCAAATGCCATTGGCGATCCTGCAATTGCTGCAAGATATGCTTACAGATATTTGTATGATACCACCAAATTTGCGGCGCAGCAATTCCCTGAATTTAACCGCTTTATTTTAAAAGGTTCTTACAGAGGAACAGATAACAGCACTTTCAGATTACCGGGTGCATTTAATTTACCGCAAGGTTCTGTGAGCGTAAGCGCAGGCGGCAACTTATTAAAAGAAAACATCGACTACACAGTTAATTACGGCATCGGCGAAGTGGTTATAGTTAATCAGGGTGTTTTGAATTCAGGTATTCCTATTGACATAAAATTTGAAAATAATATTTTGTTCGGAGTAGTCAACAAATCCTTGTTTGGGACAAGATTAGATTATTCTGTAAATAAAAATTTTACTATCGGCTTAACACACATGCGTTTGGCAGAAAAACCATTTACTCAAAAAGTAAATTTTAATGATGATCCTGTAAAAAATAATATTATTGGATTGGATATTAATTACGCTACAGAATCAAAAGGATTAACAAGAGCATTCAATAAAATTACTGCGCAGGATATTAAAACACCATCTAAAATTTCTGCTGCAGCAGAAGCTGCGTATTTTATTCCGGGTCACTCTAAAGCAATAAACATTGACGATGCCGGAACAGTGTATGTAGATGATTTTGAAGGTGCAAGTACAACATTTGATTTAAAAGGAAGTTACCTGACATGGTCACTGGCATCCGCACCGAAAGGCATGCCGAATATATACGGAGGAGAAAAATTCCCGGAAGCACGTATCAGCGATAGTCTGACATATGGTTTTAACAGAGCAAAATTATCATGGTATTCTATTGATCCTGTTTTTCAGGGTGGCAGCGGCACTAATCCTTTAAACAGTGCAACGGAAGAAGTAACCAAGAATAATATTTACACACATCAGTATTACGAGCAGGATGTTTTTAAGAACAGACAAAATGCTACTATAACAAATCCGCCTTTATATACTTTGGATTTATCTTATTTCCCGGAAGAAAGAGGTCCGTATAATTATGAAACTGCACCAACGGCTTATTCTAAAGGCGTCAACGCAAGTGGCAAATTAAACAATCCTGAAACACGCTGGGGCGGTATCATGCGAACTATCGATGGAACCAGTGATTTTGAAGCGGCTAACATTGAATTTGTTCAGTTTTGGGTATTGGATCCTTTCTTATATCCTGGTGCAAACAGAAAAGGAAATTTATATCTGCAGTTAGGAAATTTATCAGAAGATATCTTAAAAGATTCCAGAAAACAATACGAGAACGGATTACCAAGACCAAATGGCGGCACCACCGTTGACACATCTGTATGGGGTGTTACACCAACTATCCAGAATGCACTGACCAATAGTTTTGATGCAGATCCTGATGTCATAAAAAAACAAGATGTAGGTTTAGACGGTTTAGATGACGATGCTGAAAAGACATATTTTTCTAATTATCTGGCAAACTTATCTGGCTTAGTTGTCAATCCTGCTGCCCTAAGTAAAGCAAGTGCAGACCCATCAGGTGACGATTATAAATTTAACCGGGATGGAAATTTCTCAAGCAGCGATGGCGTTATTACACGTTATAAAGATTTCTCTAATACACAGGGAAACTCTTCTAATAATTTAAATAATGGGAATGTAAATGGAAATTCCAAAACACAACCCGACAATGAAGATTTAAACAATGATAATACGTTGAATGAAACAGAAGAATATTTTCAGTATAAAATTCCTTTTGATGAAAACTTCTTAACTACTTCACCATACATTGCCAGTAAAGATTCTGTATTAGTTAACGGGCAGTATGCTTTCTGGTACCAGATAAAAATTCCTATTAAAGAATATGAATCGCGAGTTGGTAATATTTCTGATTTCCGTTCCATCCGTTTTGTACGTATGGTAATGGCAGATTTTACAGATAGTGTAACGATGCGTTTTGCTCAGTTTGGTCTTGTAAGAAATCAATGGAGAAAATATGATTTGTCATTAGCAAATCCTGGTGAACAATTACCGGGTGATGACGGCTCTCAGACAGATTTTAATGTAACGTCAGTGAGTGTAGAAGAAAACTCAAGCCGCTTACCTATTCCGTATGCAATTCCACCAGGCATCAATCGTGAAGAAAATATAAGCGGATACAACAACGCATTGCAAAATGAACAAGCCATGAGTTTGCAGGTTTGTGAATTACAGGACGGTGATGCCCGTGCAGTTTTTAAAGTAACTAATCTTGATTTAAGAAATTACAAACGTATCAAATTATTCACGCATGCAGAAAATTACCCCGGCGACAGAGGAAATGTGTTTCCAATAAAAGATGATGATATTCATGCCTTCATACGTATCGGTTCTGACTTTACAGATAACTATTACGAATACGAAATTCCATTAAAAGTAACACTGCCCGGCGCTTACGATCCGAACAGTGATCTTGATAGAAGATTAATTTGGCCAGATTCTAATCAGATGAATATTTTACTGGACAGTCTGACAAAAGTAAAACAATTACGTAATCAAAGCAGTGTATCCCAGATATTACCTTTTGATGTTACCATGGGAAATGGTGACAAAATAAGTATTAAAGGAAATCCTGATTTAGGGGTTGCATCTGTATTTATGATTGGTGTAAAAAATCCGAAAAGAATTATTGGCGAAAATGAAGATAGTGATGACGGATTATCAAAGTGTGCAGAAATCTGGGTAAACGAATTACGTATGTCCGGCTTTGATGAACAAGGCGGATGGGCTGCTTTAGGACGGGTAGATTTACAGTTAGGAAACCTGGGGAACCTAATCATGGCGGGTAATATTCACACCATTGGATTTGGTGATCTCGAGCAAAGACTCAATCAAAGATACAGGGACAATTACTATCAGTACGATATTGCTGCCAACCTGCAGCTTGGAAATTTATTGCCTGAAAAAGTTGGTTTAAAAATTCCTGTCTACACACAGTTTTCTCAATCTATAAGTACACCGCAATATGATCCTTATGAGTTAGATATAAAACTGAAAGACAAATTCAGCGTTATAGATGCAGATAATAATTTATCAAAATCAAGAAAAAAAGAATTAATAGATTCTGTTAAACATGTTGCTCAGGATGTAACAACCATTAAAAGTATTAACGTAACTAATTTACAAAAAATAAAAACCAACCAAAAACCTTCACGTGTTTATGATGTAGAGAATTTTAATTTTACGTATGCTTTTACACAGACAGACAAAAGAAATCCTATTATAGAAAAAGAAGTGATAACAAAACACCGTGGTTCTATAGGCTGGAATTTTGCACCGAAACCATTGATCTGGCAGCCATTTAAAAAAGTGAAAAATAACAGTATTCATTTAAAACCAATCAAGGAATTCAATATTAATTTAAAACCGAATTCTATTGCATTCAGAACAGATATTGACAGACAATACGGCTATCAGAAAATACGCAACATCAGCGGTGATGATTTAGAAATCAAACCTACATTCGATAAATATTTTACATGGAATCGTTTCTGGAGCGTGAGATATAGTTTAACAAAATCAATTAATATAGATTTTACTGCTAATAATAAAGCGCGTATAGATGAACCTGCAGGCGCTTTAGATACAAAAGAAAAACGCGATACCGTTCGTCGTAATTTCTGGAAATTCGGCAGAAACGTAGCATACGATCATATATTCAATGCATCTTATAATTTACCATTACAGTTGTTTCCTTCTTTTGACTGGATAAATGTGAAAGCACGTTATGGCGCTACTTATTCATGGTTAGGTGCTCCGTTAGCATTAACAAGTTTAGGAAACACTATCAGAAACAGTCAGGATTATCAGGTTACAGCAGATATTAATTTCAAGAATTTATACCAAAAATCTAAATTCTTAAAACCGTATACACAACCTGATATCAAGAAAACAAAACAGGAATATGCAGACTCCTATTCAAAGTATAAAGAGCAGGATGATATAGTAAAAACAAAAATCATTAATAAGAAAGAAGATATTGATAAGAAGATTGCAGATATTGAAATAGCAGAGAAGGATACTTCTAAAACAAAAGCAGCTATAAAGCAATTAGTGAATGAAAAAAAACAATTGAAAAATGATTTGCGTCAGTTAAAAGTAGAAAAACGACAATTACTGGAACCTGCAAATCCTGCTTTGGATTATTTGATACGTCCGGCATTGATGCTGCAACGTGCATCATTCAGTTATGACGTAAAACGCACCACTTTATTGCCGGGCTTCCTCCCCTCCCCTTTATTATTAGGTGAAGACTTCAAACAACATGCTCCCGGACCCGGATTTTTATTCGGTGCACAAAAAGATACAAACTGGTTAAATAAGATTGCAGCTAAAGGCTGGGTTTCAAGTGATACCACTTTGAATTACCAGTTTATTCAGACTAAGCAGCAAAGTTACAACCTGAAGGTAACCCTGGAGCCCTACAGAGATTTACGTGTAGATATTTCACTCCAGAAAACACAAGGTGAAACCTATTCTGAATTTTTTAAAACCACAAGTGCCGGCGCACCATTCCAGCATCTTACCCCGCAGGTGAATGGAAATATGTCAATGTCATTCCTGATGCTGAAAACGATTTTCGGAAAAGTAGACCAGAATAATTTTAGTTCAGCCTTCTTTAAATTCCAGGAATTGCGCGAAACGTATTCTAAAAAATTCGGAGGAAGGAATCCGAATTCAGATACTATTTATATAAATGACAGCATTAAGCTTCCTAATTTCAGAGAAGGTTACGGACCTTTCTCACAAGATGTATTAGTGCCTTCCTTGATTGCCGCATACACAGGTAAAAATCCGGATAACGTTCGGTTGAACCCCTTGAAAACATTGCCATTGCCAAACTGGCGCATCAGCTACAACGGTATTGCGAAAACAAAATGGGGTAAGAAATTATTTACATCATTTAATATTACACACGGATATAATTCCACCTTTAGTATAGGTTCTTACATTACCAACTTAAATTACTTAAATACACCAGGCTACTATAACGAGGATTTATATTATGTGCCGCAGCGTATAGATTCTTTATCGGGAAATTATTATTCTTATTACTCTATTCCGCAGGTAACGATTACAGAACAATTATCCCCGTTATTAGGAATTGAAATTTCATGGAAAAACAGCTTAATCACTAATTTTGAATTTAAGAAATCGCGTACTTTAGGATTGAGTTTGCTGGATTATCGTTTGACAGAAACACGCACAACAGAATATGTAGGAGCACTTGGTTACAAACTGGCAAAATTCAAAATACCATTTAAAATAAAAGGAAAACGAATCACCCTTAATAACGATATAAATTTACGTGCTGATTTCTCTTACCGTGATGATAAAACGGTTAATTATCGTTTAGACCAGAATATTGCCGAGCCAACGCGTGGTCAAAAAACGATTTCTTTGGCGGCAACAATTGATTATATCATCAACAACAAACTAAACGTTCGTCTATTCTACGATTTCAGAAGAACAACACCGGCTACCTTAGCATCGTACCCGACACGAACACATCGTGGTGGTATTACGTTCAGGTTCTCTTTGACTCCTTAGCTTGACTTTACATCTTAATTTCTTTGCGCCTTTGCGTGAAATAAAAAATAAAAATCTTATTTTCGTAAAAAATATACAACATGAACATTCCGGCTGAATTAAAATATTCCAAAGAACACGAATGGTTACGCGTAGAAGCTGACACAGCAACTATCGGCATCACTGCATTTGCACAAGGCGAATTAGGTGATATCATTTATGTAGATATTGATTCTGTTGGAGAAGCCATCGATAAAGATGCCATCTTCGGAACGGTGGAAGCAGTGAAAACTGTTTCTGATTTATTTATGCCGGTAAGCGGTGAAGTTATTGAATTCAACGAAGCACTAAAAACCAAACCAGAACTCGTAAACTCAGATCCATACGGTGAAGGCTGGATGATAAAAATAAAATTGACGAATACTGATGATGTTGCTGCATTACTAGATGCTGCTGCCTATCAGGCATTGGTTGGATAAATTACCCGTCAACCTCGCAGGTTGGGAACCTGCGAGGTTGACAAAGAATTTCATGAAAAATAAAATACTGTTTAAATATTTGCCGGCTATATCATGGTCGGCATTTATTTTTTTCGGTTGTTTTCTCCCGGGAAATGACTTGCTAAAAGAAGACTGGCTGGATAAAATTTATTTTGACAAAATAGTACATGCTTCTTTTTATTTTATCCTATTTTTTTTGCTGCTGAGAATTCCGGAAATCAAGACAACAATTTTTATCTGTTTTGCAATCCTGCTATGCATCGCCCAGGGAATTTTAATAGAGTTCGTACAAGGTTCTTCGCTCATTCAGAACAGAAGTTTTGATGTATATGATATTGCAGCTAATATTTTCGGTGTATTAATGGCTGTAATTATTTTTACACAGAAACATAAGACTAATTAACTTTAATTTCAGCATTTTTTTTGATATGTTTAACTGGTGAAACAACTGCTGTTCATATTATCCGTTTTCTTTTTCATGAATGCCAATGCGCAGGATGGTAATTATGATGAGTTTCTTGCACGTCAGTTTTTGCAGAATGGTGAAATTGCTAAGGCTGCAGAATATTATGAAGGTTTGTTCAATCAGAATCCGGATGAATATTACGAACCCTACATGAATATTTTAGTCCAGTTAAAAGAATTTGACAAAGCGGAAAAAATCATCAGAACGCTGTATAAAAACTCCGGCAATAATCCTCTTTATTTATTAGACCTGGGTGATTTGTATCTGAAAGAAAACAGAGAACCAGATGCCGAAAAACAATTTAATAAGACTGTCAAAGAACTGAAAGCCGACAGGTACAATATTAATGAAGTTGCGCAAAAGTTTATTAAACTGAAACAACTTGATTTCGCGCAAAAAACGTATGAAAAAGGAAAAGAAATTCTGAAAGACAAGAATGCATTTAACCTAGAATTTGCAAATCTTTTCTTTTTAAAGAATGATCTGATGGGTATGATAAATGCGTACCTGAATGAAGCACCTTATCAGGCAAATAATCTGGTTTTGATTGAAAATGGTTTGCAGAAAGGATTGGTGGATGAGAAAGCAAAAGATGCACTGGAAAAAGAATTATTAAAACGAACGCAGGCGAATAAAGATGAGTTTTCATATCAGGATTTATTAGTCTGGTTATATATGCAGCGCAATGATTTTGATGATGCTGTTTTGCAGGCAAAGTCGCTTGATTTACTTCGCAATGAAGATGGTGAAAATGTTATGCGCATTGCAAAGACAGCCAATGTTCAAAAAGATTATGATGCCGCAATTAAAGGGTATCAATATGTCATTGATAAAGGCTCAAAATTTCCATTTTTTGTAAAAGCAAACCTGGAACTGATTAACGTAAAAAGAGATAAAATTGTCAACTCACCAAATTACACTAAAGCACAATTATTCTCTTTGAAACAAACCTATAAGGATTTTATAACAAATTACAACAACGATTATACTGCAACGAATGCTACATTAGAATTGGCGCAACTGGAAGCTTTGTATATACACGAAATTGATACGGCAATTTCAATGCTGATACCAATTACAGAAAACAGCAGAATACAAAAGGATTTACTGGAAAAAGCAAAATTATATCTAGGCGATTATTTCATCATTGCCGACCAGCCCTGGGAAAGTTTACTGTTATATACACAAGTTGAGAAAGCAGAAAAAGGAAATCCGATAGGCGAAGAAGCAAAATACAGAAACGCGAAACTGGCATATTACAAAGGTGATTTCGAATGGGCGCAAACACAATTGAAAATAATAAAAGCAAATACCTCTGAATATATTTCAAACGATGCCATTGATTTATCTGTTTTTATTTTAGATAATTTAAATACGGATGATACTGATTTTGCATTATTGAAATTTGCTAAAGCGGATTTACTGCGCTACCAGAATAAATTAGATGAAGCAGAAGACACATTAAACGACATCATAAAAAATTATCCGCAGACTGCCTTACAGGATGACATCCTGTTTTTGAAATATGGTATCGAAAAAGACAGACAACATTATGACAAAGCTGCAGAAAACCTGCAAAATATCGTAGACAATTACGGAACAGATATTTTAGCAGACAATGCTCTTTTTTATCTGGGTGATTTGTACCAGAACTATCTGAAAGATGATGAAAAAGCAAAAAGCTTTTATGAGAAAATAATTTTAGAATATAAAGACAGTACCTTTTCGATTGAAGCACGCAAACGCTACAGAAAGTTACGTGGAGATATTTAACTTTGCGTCTTTGCGGTCTTTGCGTGAAACTTTTACAGGAACTTTCTCAGACACGCATTCGTTATAATGAAATAAAAATAAAAAAATGGGCGGAATTTATTTAATCTCGATTTTAATTATGGGCGTAAGCTGGTATGTCAGTTCTACCATGCAGCGCAGATTTAAGGAATACTCACAGATTCCAATTCGCATGACAGGAAAAGAAGTAGCAGAAAAGATGCTCCGCGACAATAGCATTTATGATGTACAGGTTGTTTCTGTTCCCGGTGCACTGACAGATCATTATGACCCTGTAAATAAAACCGTAAACTTAAGCGACTGGGTTTATGCGCAGGCCAATGTGGGAGCAGCTGCGGTGGCAGCACACGAATGCGGGCACGCCGTTCAGCACAGCGTTGCCTATACCTGGTTAACGATGCGTTCTAAATTAGTGCCAGTGGTACAGGTAAGTTCCAATTTTGTACAATGGATTATTTTAGGAGGGTTGGCGCTTCTGATGTTTACACAAATTCCATGGGTTTTATTTATCGGGATTATTTTGTTTGCATTAACAACAATATTCAGTTTTATCACCTTGCCTGTAGAATTTGACGCTTCAGCAAGAGCCTTAAAATGGCTGGATACAACGATGATATTAAAACCGGAGCAGCACGAAAAAGCTAAAACTGCTTTGAAATGGGCAGCCTCCACTTATGTGGTAGCAGCTTTAGGTTCACTGGTCACCTTATTATATTATATCTCTATTTTTTCCGGAGCAAGAAGAAGGGATTAGAGCAAAGCGTCAAGTTGGATGACAGGTGACATTTGCTTCGCTGCAGCTCTGCAAACTAAACACCTGTTAAGGGCAAAAGTTCATTTTTGAGCGAAGCATATTTTTTAATAAGAGGTTTGGCTTCTTTCTTAAAGTTGTCGGTAAGTTCAACTTTATAACTCATTCAGAAAGTCGTTTAAAGAAGTAGTTTTTAACTTACCTTTTTTAATCAATTTCATTTCTTCCAAACCAGCTTTTATATTATCTAAAATTTGTTCTTTAGTAGGTTCACCTACTGTTTCTACTTTTTTTACAAAACCTAAATTATTCACCAACTCCATAAAAAACGGAACTTTATTATCAGGAATATTTTATGTAATCTGCTTCATTTTAATAGTAACTTACTATACAAATATAACAAGGAATCCTTCAAAACAGTTCTTGTACTACAAAATTGCATTAAATTTCTTTTCTACAAAAAAACTTTGTCCGCCGTAAACCTCATTTTCAATGAGTTGTGTTAAATCATTATAAAATATTTTGACATTTTCTTGGATATTCGTTTGTAAAAAACTATCTTCGCACTCCAATTTTTAAGGAAAACAAGAAAATTTTTTAATAAAGTGAATACATTATCTTACAGAACCAAAACCGTTTCGCCGGCAGAAACCGTACGCAAATGGTACATTGTAGATGCTGAAAACCAGACACTTGGTAGAATCTCATCTGAAATCGCAAAAATTTTACAAGGTAAAAACAAGCCTTCGTACACACCAAACATTGATACCGGTGACCATGTTATCATCATCAATGCTGAAAAAGTGTATTTATCAGGTAAAAAAGTAACTGATAAAATCTACGTACGTCACACAGGTTACCCTGGCGGTCAACGTTTCATGACACCGAAAATCGCTTTCGCCAAGAAACCGGAATTCGTGTTGGAAAATGCGATTAGCCATATGTTGCCTCGTACACGTTTAGGCAGAGCAATGTTCAAAAAACTGCACGTATTTGCAGGTACAGAGCATACGCATACAGCACAAAAACCGGAAGTTTTAAAATTTAATAAAATATAATAATGGCAAAGGAAACAATCAACGGATTAGGTCGTCGTAAGACAGCAGTTGCTCGTGTTTATTTAAAAAGCGGCAAAGGTACATTTATCGTAAACGGTAAAGACATCAACGAATACATCACTTTAAAACAATTAGTGGACAGAGCAATCAAACCATTAAACGTTACAGATTCTATCGGCAAATTTGATATTACTGTAAATGTAAAAGGTGGTGGAATTAAAGGACAGGCAGAAGCTATTTCTTTAGGTATTGCACGTGCATTAGTGAAAAACGACGAAACAGTAAAACCTGCTTTAAAAGCAGAAAGCTTAATGACTCGTGACTCAAGAATGGTAGAGCGCAAGAAATTTGGTAAGAAAAAAGCACGTAAGAGCTTCCAATTCAGTAAACGTTAATCTTCAAAAATTTATCAAAATAATATGGCAATTTCTAAATTATCTCAACAAGAAATGTTAGACGCCGGAGTTCACTTCGGGCACTTAAAGAAAAAATGGAATCCTAAAATGTTACCATATATTTTTATGGAACGTAAAGGTATTCACATCATAGATTTGAATAAAACGCAGGAAAAACTGGAAGAAGCTGCGGCAGCACTTCGTTCAATTGCGAAATCCGGCAGAAAAATCTTATTTGTTGCAACTAAAAAACAAGCGAAAGAAATCGTGCAGGAAGCAGCAAAACAAGTAAACATGCCCTTCGTTACAGAGCGTTGGTTAGGTGGTATGTTGACGAACTTCGTAACTATCCGTAAATCTATCAAGAAAAAACAAAACATCGAAAAGATGTTAGGTGATGGTGCTTTAAACAACATTACTAAAAAAGAAAGATTGATGTTAGGTCGTCAGCAACAAAAACTAGATAAAGTATTAGGTGGCATCGAAAACTTACCTCGTATCCCGGCTGCATTATTCTTAGTTGATATATCTCACGAACATATCGCTTTAGCAGAAGCAAAAAACTTAGGCATCAAAACAATTGGTGTGGTGGATACAAACAGTGATCCTACAAAAGTAGATTTTGCTATTCCTGCAAACGATGATGCTACTAAATCTATCCAGTTAATCACTAACTATTTAATAGAAGCGATTAAAGATGGTTTGGCAGAACGTAAAAAAGATAAAGAAGAAGCTGAAACCAAAACTGACGTAGAAGTAAGAGCTACCGCAGAATCAGCAGAATAAATTATTGATGCAATAAGGATAAATTAAAAAGTAAAAAGTCTTGATGAAATTAAATTCATTAATTCTCAAATTCATTAATTCTCAAATTAAATAGACATGTCAACTGTAACTATATCAGCAGCAGAAGTAAATAAATTAAGACAAGAAACCGGTGCAGGTATCATGGATTGCAAAAAAGCCTTAGTGGAAACAAACGGTGATTTTGAAGCAGCAATCGATTATTTAAGAAAAAAAGGTGCAAAAATTGCAGCTAACCGTGCAGACAGAGAAGCGAACGAAGGTGTTGTGATCGCTTTAACAAGTGAAGACGGCAAATTCGGCTGTGCAGTAAACTTAAGTTCTGAAACAGACTTCGTTGCAAAAAATGAAGACTTCATCAATCTGGCAAAATCTATTGCAGATGTTGCTTTAGCAGGAAGAATCAAAACACTGGAAGATTTATTGAACGCACAATTAGACGGTGCTTCTATTAAAGATAAATTATTAGATACAGTAGCTAAAATCGGCGAAAAAATCGAAGTAAAGAAATATGAAGTAGTAGAAGGCGAAGGTGTTGTATCTTATATCCACATGGGTTACCGAATGGGCGTTTTGGTTCAATTGAACCAGGCATTAACTGAAGAAAAGACAATTGCAGGAAAAGATGTGGCTATGCAAATCGCTGCAATGAATCCGGTAGCTGTTGATGCTTCTGGTGTTTCTGAAGATATGAAATCCCGTGAAAAAGCAATCGCCCGTGAAAAAGCAATCGCTGCAGGCAAACCGGAAGCGATGTTAGATAAAATATCTGAAGGTGCTGTAAATACGATGTTGAAAGAAAATACATTATTGCCACAACCATTCGTAAAAGATGGCGGCAAAACGGTAGAACAATATCTGAAGTCAGCGGATAAAGATTTAACGGTAGTATCGTTTAAGCGAGTGACATTATCGTAATTTTTAAAGAGAGAATTTTTATTCTCTCTTTTTTTTTGTTTAAATTTATTCCAATATCAAAAATACTATGGAAAAACCAATCAAACGTGTTCTCTTAAAACTTAGTGGCGAAGCATTAATGGGCGACCAGCAATTCGGTATCAAAGCAGATACACTTGGCTTGTTTGCCGAGGAAATTGTGGAAGTAATTAAAGCCGGTTATCAGGTAGGTGTAGTAATTGGTGGTGGAAATATATTCCGTGGTTTGCAGGCCGGAAATATTGGTATTGAACGTTCGCAAGGTGATTACATGGGAATGCTTGCCACTGTCATTAATGGCATGGCATTACAAGGCGCTATTGAGTCCCGTGGAATTTATACGCGTCTGCTTTCTGCATTAAGCATCTCTCAAGTATGTGAGCCATATATCCGCCGTCGTGCAATCCGTCACTTGGAAAAAGGCAGATGTATTATTATGGCAGCCGGTACCGGGAACCCTTATTTTACAACTGACACAGCTGCGGCATTACGTGCAAATGAAATTGAAGCGGATGTCATTTTAAAAGGGACAAGTGTGGATGGTATTTACTCTGCCGATCCTAAAAAGGATGCGGCGGCAACAAAATATGAAACTATATCATATGATGAAGTGATGCTTAAAAATCTGCGTATCATGGATCAAACTGCATTTGCTTTATGCAAAGAAAACAATATGCCGATTATCGTTTTCAATATCAAGGAAAGAGGAAATATCTTACGCATCCTCCAAGGCGAGAAGATTGGTACGTTAGTGAGTTAATACAAACGTCATTCTGAACTTGTTTCAGAATCTAAAAATAAAATGAGATTTGAATCAGTCAAATCTCATTTTATTTTTACAACTGCAACTAATTTATTTTTTATATTTGTCATTGATAAACTAAAACAAGATGAACGAAGAAGTACAGATGATATTGGATGAAACTAAAGATTCAATGTTTAAAGCATTAAAGCATTTAGAAGACGAGTTGCGTAAAGTACGTGCAGGGAAAGCAAGTCCTGATATGATAAGCGGCATCACTGTTGAATATTACGGAACACCAACGCCTATCAACCAAGTGGCAACAGTTAAATTATTAGATGCAAGAACATTGGTAGTTGTTCCGTTTGAAAGAAAAATCATCGGTGATATTGAACGTGCTATTTTTCAAAGTAATATAGGTATCACGCCGCAAAACGATGGTGAAAATATCCGCTTATCTGTACCGCCGATGACAGAAGAACGCAGACGTGACCTCGTAAAACAATCTAAAGCTCATAGCGAACAAACAAAGATTGTAATTCGAAACGCGCGCAAAGACGGCAATGAAATGATAAAAGATTTAGTGAAAAATGGTTTAAGTGAAGATATCGGAAAAGACAGCGAAGATGTTATCCAGAATCTGACAAACGAATACAACACTAAAGTAGATAAGATGCTCCAGGTAAAAGAAGAAGAAGTGATGACGATATAGTATTGTTCAATATTTTTTTTCTTGCCTTTCTAATTTACGTCATTGACTTTCCGACCATTTTGATTTAAATTACATTATGCAATTTTCCAAATCTTGTATATTTACATTAATACTTTTTTCAAGTTTATTCTTTAGTGCTTGTATAAAAGATGCATACCCAGCAAAAGGTGTCCTGGTTGGTTATGATCCACGCGATTGCGCTTGCTGTGGCGGATATTACGTAAATCTGGATAATAATAATACTGTAAATTTAAACACTAAAGTCGCGGGAACACTTCCTGTTGATTTTACATTTGATGCATCCGAATTTCCTTTGAAAGTACAGTTTGCTTACGAAAATGGTAGTTGTCCCAGCAATAATATAATTATTACTAAAATTAGAATGCGATAAAACTAAGTCTTCTCTCCTTCTTTGGTTATTAGTTTATATTCTCCAAGATGCAAAGATGAATCCTGTATTAATCGCACCAATTTTCCGATTTTCGCATACCAGTTCATTCTGAAAGAGAAAGTATCTTTTTTCAAATATGCATAAATAAACGGATGCACATACAGCAAGAAATTTTTTGCTTTGTGTGTTTTCAAATGATGCAATTCTGACTGAATATTGTCAATAATTTGCAAAGGTTGATCAACTCTGTATTTACTATTGACATGTAATAATGGTTCGCGCGTATCTACACTGATTTGCTCTTTCATACGCTGACGAGTAATTTCCATTAATCCGAACTTACTCACCGGTAAAATAACATGTTTTGCTTTATCCGGCTTCATCGCTTCCAGCATTGCTTCGTATAATTTATGTTTATACTCTGCAGATTTCATATCAATAAAATCAATCACGATAATGCCGCCGATATCGCGCAAACGCAACTGTCGTGCTATTTCCTGCGCAGCCTCCACATTGATATTGAATGCCAATGTATCTTGTGCAATATCTTTTTTTACTTTGGGTCCGCTATTCACATCTATGACGTGCAATGCTTCCGTATGTTCTAAAATAAGATATGCTCCGCTTTTCAATGTTACTGTTTTTCCAAAAGCAGTTTTTACCTGTCTGCTGATATCAAACGTTTCAAACAATGGAGTAGAATCATCATATTTATTCAGGATAGAAACCTGTTCCGGTGCGTGTTCTTTTATGTAGGCTTTTAAATCGCCGTGTAAGGTCTGATTGTCCGTAATGATTTTAGAAAAACTATCATTCATTAAATCACGCACGATAGAAAATGTTTTATTCATTTCCTTGAGCAATAATTTCGGCGGATTCTGGAATTTTATATTTTCCGTCATCACTTTCCATTTATTGATAAGATTTTCTACATCGTGTTTCAACTCTTCTTTTCCAACACCTTCTGCATTTGTTCTTACAACAAAGCCGAAGTTCTTGGATTTTATCTGATGCATGATATCCAGTAAGCGTTCACGTTCTTCCGGTTTATCAATTTTTTTAGAAATGCCAATTGAATTGGTGAAAGGCACTAATACAACATATCTTCCCGGAATAGAAAGTTCGCAGGTTAGACGTGGTCCTTTGGTAGAAATTGCTTCTTTGGAAATCTGAAAAATAAGTATATCTCCTTTTTCAAAAACATCGGTCATTAAACCATCCTTTTGAATGACAGGTTCAAACTCAAATTTATCCAATAAGTGTGATTGCTGAGCCCTGAAACCTTCCGAACTGAATTTACGTACAGAACGGATATACGGACTTAAATCTGAATAGTGTATAAAAGCATCTTTATCGTGACCGATATCTACGAACGCTGCATTTAATCCGGGATTTATTTTTTTTACTCTACCTAAATAGATGTCCCCGGCAGCAAAACCTTCTTTATCGTACGCATCAAGATGATATTCGACTAACTTTTTGTTTTCAAGAAGCGCAATCTCAACACCTTTGGAATTAGCATGTATTACTAATTCTTTTATCATGTGTTTAGTTTAAAAGTCGTGAGTCGTGAGCCGTAAGTATTTTTGACTTATGACTCACGGCTTATTAATCATGACTTATTTCTTCTTGTGACGGTTTTTTCTTAGTCTTTTTTTACGTTTGTGCGTCGCAATTTTATGACGCTTTCTTTTTTTTCCGCAAGGCATAATTAAACTTTTTTACTTTTTAAATTTTTGACGATGTCGTCTATTTCTTTATTGAAATCTTTATTGTTCACTAATAATTTACACATATCAAACAATCGGATGGCTTCTTCATCATGACCGAGTTGTGCCTCTGTTATTGCCAGGAAATACAACGCTTCTGTATTTTCCGGCTCTAACTGCAATATTTTCTGCAACCGTTCTTTCGCTTTATCATACTGTCCTGATTGTATAGACAATCTGCCTAAAGCCAATAAAATCGGAACATTGTTTGGAAGACTGTCAGCTAGCTGACGTAAGATTCCGATTCCTTTCATTGGCTCCTGTGAACCTTGTACATACGTATCAGCTAGTTTTATCTTCAGCTCCAAATCCTTTCCATCTTTCTGCACAGCATCTTCGTAAGAACGGAGCGCAAAGGTAATTAAATTATTTGAAATAACTGAATCTGAGCCTGATTTATATGCGGTTATGAGCACATCTCCTGCATTTTCCAAAGCGTCTTTAGAACCATCTATTTGGGCAAACTGATAAAAATAATAGGTGCCCAAAGATGCATTACCCAGATTTTTCCAGAATTCGGACACCTGCAGGTATAATTTCTTTAAAGTAGCTGTATCTTCTTCTTTTGTAGCTTTAATAGCAGCAGTCATAACAGCCAATTGCTGTTTTTCCGCACCCACCAATTTTTCTGACTGTTGTTTTTCAAATGCTTCAAATGAAACATTCTCTACTTTGCTGATTGTTAAAGCATCTTTTTTAGGAATAGTTCTTCCACCGAAATAAAGTGCTAATGCTAAAATTAATGTGCCAACACCTAACGCTATCTGTCCCTTCTGCACGATAAAAAATGTTATTTATCTGAAGCTGCGGCCTTTTTTTTCACGCTTGCTTCTTTTATTTGTTCTACGAAAACTTTAGAAGGTTTGAAGGCCGGAATCTGGTGTTCAGGAATTTCTATCGCGATATTTTTTTTGATATTACGTCCGATTTTCGCTTTACGTGTTTTAACGATAAAACTACCGAAACCGCGTACATACAGATTTTCACCGTCAGCTAAAGTATCTTTTACTTCTTTGAAGAATGCCTCCATGGCTACTAATACGTCTACCTTAGGAACGCCTGTTTTTTCTGAAATGGTGGTGATGATGTCTGCTTTTCTCATGGTTATTGTTTAAATGGACTACAAAAATGCGAATTTTTTTCTAACTAACTTACTAATATACACGAAATTAGAGTTTTTTTAATATAGGAATGCATTTTCAACCTCGCAGGTTGAATCAACCTACGAGGTTGAATTCAGAGAAATGCACTATTTTTATGCATTCAATGAAATCCTTTTCCAGAAAATTGTTAGAATGGTATAATCCGGCAAGCCGAAATTTACCGTGGAAAGCAACCAATGACGCCTACAAAATCTGGTTATCGGAAATCATTTTACAACAAACCCGTGTAGAACAGGGAACTCCCTATTATCTCGCATTTGTAAAGAAATATCCTACTGTAAAAAAGCTGGCAAATGCTCCTTTGGATGATATATTAAAACTTTGGGAAGGCTTGGGTTATTATTCACGGGCAAGAAACCTGCATTTCGCAGCACAACAGGTAATGGAATTGCACAAAGGAAAATTCCCTTCAACCTACGAGGTTATACTTCAATTAAAAGGTATTGGCAATTATACAGCAGCCGCTATTGCATCATTTGCTTATAATTTGCCGCACGCAGTATTAGACGGCAATGTATTCCGGGTTTTATCCAGGCTTTTTGGTATAGAAACACCGATTGACAGTACGGAAGGCAAAAAACAATTTGAGAAACTTGCACAACAATTATTAGATAAAAAAAATCCTGCAAAATACAACCAGGCAATTATGGATTTTGGTGCGCTCATTTGCAAACCGCAGAATCCGCTGTGCGAGCAATGCCCGTTCAGTTCTGAGTGTAAAGCCCTGGAATTAAATAAGATAAATCTATTGCCTGTAAAAGCAAAAAAACTGGTAAAATCGGAGCGTCATTTTCATTATTTTGTCTTGTTTGATAATAAAGATTTTTACATAAAACAACGCACTGAAAAGGATATCTGGAAAGGACTTTTTGAGTTTCCAATGGAGGAAAATGTCAATGGTCAATGGTCAATAATAAATAGTAAAATCCTGAAAAATCACCATCATCCATCGTCCATCGTCCATCGTCCTATATATAAACAAACTCTTTCGCATCAGTACATCAATGGTTATTTCTATGAAATCAGGCTGCCGAAACTGACAAAACCGGATAAATCATATCTCCGGATTCCAAAAAATAATATTTTAAACTATGCATTCCCAAAAATAGTCCGCACCTATTTGGAAGATAGATTAAATTTTTTAACTTAGATAAGCGAATTAAATTTGATATTAATCAGATTTTCTATTTTTTCTAATTTAATCCTGAAGCCATGAGTGTTAACAAAGTAATTTTAATAGGACGCCTGGGAAAAGATCCTGAAGTAAGAAAAATAAATACTACAACAACGGTTTGCAACTTTCCGTTAGCAACAAACGAATCATACAAAAATCAGGATGGTTCTTACACAGAACAAACAGAATGGCATAATATTGTGATGTGGCGTGGCGTGGCA
This sequence comes from Sphingobacteriales bacterium, assembly GCA_043757615.1. Classification (GTDB taxonomy): domain Bacteria; phylum Bacteroidota; class Bacteroidia; order Chitinophagales; family JADIYW01; genus JADJSS01. Next base: position 21,386 of record JAYVPA010000060.1, read on the forward strand.
GAAAGAGCAGAACGCATTTTAAAGAAAGGAAGTACTATATTTGTGGAAGGAAAACTCAGGACTCGTTCCTGGGAAGACAAAGAAAATCATAAACGATATACTACTGAGATTGTGGTGGAGAATTTCCAGCTATTAGACAAAAGAGAATCAAGTGGTACGTCACAAACAACAAATACGGAAAACAAAACAGGCACAGACTCAACTTCATCATCTGAAACAGTTACGGAACCGAATTTTGATAACGATTTGCCTTTTTAACGAAATAAAGTAATTTAACCACCTTGGACGACGGCATTCCCATACCTTTCATATTTAATTTCCTGCTTGTAATTAAATGGAATGAAATTTTCAATCCTTTTGATATAGCACTCATTTATGAAATAGTGGGAATTATTATTCTTTTGTTTTTAACCGGCATCATGAGCTCTACTGAAGTAGCTCTATTTTCTTTAGATTATGCTCAATTAAAAGAAATAGAAACCAATGACGATAAAACTGATGACATCATTCTGAATTTTATCAATAAACCGCGTCGTTTATTAGCCACAATTTTATTAGCCATCACTTTGTTCAGTTTAAGTATTGTTTTACTTTTTGAATCGCTGATAGGCCTCAGCATTAAACGTGAATTTATAGAAAATCACAAAACGATAGAGTTTATTGTAAAGGTAACTTTTGAAACATTTATCATTGTTTTGTTCGCTGAAGTCATTCCTAAAATTTATGCTTCGCAGCACAATCTAAAGGTGGCGCGCTTGCTGATTCGTCCGATTAAATTTTTCAGTATTGTTTTTACACCTTTTGTAAAGGCACTTATTTTCACATCCAGCTTTTTTGAAAAAAGATTAGAGGGCGCCGGCAAAAGTGTTTCGGCAAAAGATATTGATGATGCGATTGACATCACAAATTCTCAGGACAAAAATGATTCTGAAAGAAATGATACAAAGATTTTAAAAGGCATTGTAAAATTTGGGAACATTACGGTTACACAAATCATGCGTTCGCGCATGGATGTTGTTGCTGTAGATAAAGAAGTAGATTTTGCTGCACTAATAGATATTGTGAAGGAATCTGGGTATTCCAGAATTCCAGTGGTGGAAGATAATTTTGACAAAGTAGTCGGCATTTTATACATTAAAGATTTATTAAAATATATTGATGCGGATAAGGATTTTAACTGGCAGCAATTAATCAAACCTGCTCTGTATGTTCCTGAATCAAAAAAGATAGACGATTTACTGGAAGACTTTCAGGCTAAGCGTGTACACATGGCCATCGTGGTGGATGAATACGGCGGCAGCTCCGGTATCGTTACCTTAGAAGATGTGTTGGAAGAAGTGATCGGTGATATTAAAGATGAGTTTGATGATGCGAGTGAAATTGATTTTAAGAAACTCGACAATCATAATTTTATTTTTGAAGGGCGGACTGCATTAAATGATGTTTGTAAAGTACTTGAAATACCAACGAATACATTTGACGAAGACTGTGGTGATGCAGATTCTCTGGCAGGATTTATATTAGAATTAAATTCAGAAATTCCTATTGAAGGCGACGAACTAAAATACAAACACTTTACATTTATCATTTTAGAAGCAGATAAAACACGGGTGATTCGGGTTAAAATAACGATTGGTTAATTAGACTATTAGATTTGAGACATGAGACATGAGATTTTTTTATCAGGAAAAATAAATCATAAAGATAGAAGCACATTCAATCTTATACGCTCATTCTCTCATCTCTCACTTCTCGTCTCTCTAATCCTTTTCTCTTCCTGCAACGAAACATACACACCCAAACGCAATGGTTATTTTCGGATTGATTTTCCAAAAGAAAGAATTTTCACAACATACGATAATGCTGTTTGTCCGTTCACTTTTGAATATCCCACTTATGGAGCGATCCAAAAAGATTCTACAGACATGAAAGAAATGCAGGAGCATCCGTGCTGGTTCAACATTATCTTTCCTGAATACAAAAGCAAAATCTATTTAAGTTATACTGCTATCAGTGCTTCCAATCCATTGGATAAATTGATAAAAGACAGTTACAAGCTTACCTTCAAACATACCGTAAAAGCTGACTACATAGATGAAACACCCATACACGGCGATAATAAAAATGTTTCGGGAATTATGTATGATGTGGGCGGTAATGCAGCCAGCGCCGTGCAGTTTTATATCACCGATAGTATGCATCATTTCCTACGCGGCTCTTTATATTTCTATGCATCACCAAATGCCGATTCAATTGCGCCTTCTGTAACTTACTTCAAAAAAGATGTAGAGCATATTATTAAAACGCTGAAGTGGAAATAATCCAAGGTCAGCGACGTTCGCCTGGCTTAAGCTCTGCAAACGTCGCTGACCTTGGCAAACGCTTTTGACGTTGGCAGGCTTTTTTCTATCTTTGTTTCAATGCTATCAACCAATAAATCATTTCTTGCTACACCAATCGAATACCTGAAAGGTGTAGGACCTGACCGTGCAGCTATTCTCAAAAATGAAGCAGAAATTTTTACGTTTGGTGATTTGCTGAAATTGTATCCGTACCGGTATATCGACAGAACACAATTTTATTCCACGCAGCATATCGACAACATACAAACGTATATTCAGTTAAAAGGAAAGCTGCGCGACATCAGGGAAATGGGTGAAGGCAGAGGAAGGCGTTTAACAGCTGTTTTTTATGATAATGACGGAGAGATAGAATTGGTATGGTTTCAGGGTGTAAAATGGCTGGTTAAAAGTTTAGACACAAAGGAAACATACGTGCTGTATGGCAAACCAAGCTGGTTCAACGGAAAACTGAATATCACACATCCTGATTTAGAAAAGCTGTCTGCATATACTGCAGAAGAGTCCGGGACATTTCGTGCCATGTACAACACGACAGAAAAAATGAAAATGAGAAGCCTGGACAGCAAAGGCATTTCCAAGCTGATGATTACGTTGCTGGCACAATTAAAACCCGAACACATCACAGAAAATTTACCGGCAGATATTTTATTCAAGTACAAACTCTTTGGTCGTTATGATGCGATAAAAAACATTCATCTTCCGCAAACATTAGCCTTACAAAACGAAGCAGTGAAGCGTTTGAAATTTGAAGAACTTTTTTTGATACAACTTAATTTATTACAATTAAAAATTATCCGCAAAAGAGAACCCGGTATCTTGTTTGAAAAGGTAGATAATTATTTCAAAAAGTTTTATGATGAAGCATTGCCATTCGAATTAACGAATGCACAAAAACGTGTATTAAAAGAAATTCGTAAAGACACTTTATCGGGCAGACAAATGAATCGTTTACTGCAAGGTGATGTTGGTTCGGGAAAAACTATTGTTGCGTTGCTGACTATGCTGATGGCAATTGATAATGATTACCAGGCTGCGATGATGGCACCAACCGAAATCCTGGCGCAACAACATTACCAGGGCTTAAAAGAATTATGCGACAAAATAAATGTATCTGTAGAAATACTTACAGGCTCTACCAAAGCAAAAGAACGTAAACGAATTTTAAGTGGTATTGAAAACGGTGAAATAAAAATTTTATTAGGCACGCATGCTTTACTGGAAGATGTCGTGCAATTTAAAAACCTGGGTATCGTGGTGATTGACGAGCAGCATCGTTTTGGTGTAGCGCAGCGCGCAAAATTATGGAAGAAGAATTCTGTGGTACCGCATATTTTAGTCATGACGGCAACGCCGATTCCCCGTACTCTTGCAATGACCTTATACGGCGATTTGGATGTTTCAGTATTAGATGAATTACCACCCGGAAGAAAACCAATAAAAACGGTTCATCGTTATGAAACGCAGCGCATTGGTGTGTTTGATTTTATACGTGATGAAATTAAAAAAGGCAGACAAGTTTATATTGTGTATCCATTGATTGAAGAAAGTGAAAAACTGGATTTAGTGGATTTACAGAATGGCTTTGAAAGTATTTCGCGTTCATTCCCCTTACCTGATTACAACGTGAGTATTGTGCACGGAAGAATGAAAGCTGTGAATAAAGATTTTGAGATGGCGCGTTTTGTAAAAGGCGAAACACAAATCATGGTGGCAACCACCGTGATTGAAGTGGGTGTGAATGTACCGAATGCGAGTGTCATGATTATTGAGAATGCAGAACGTTTTGGTTTGTCGCAATTACATCAGCTGCGCGGCAGGGTTGGGCGTGGCGCGGAACAATCTTTTTGTGTGTTGATGACGACACATAAATTATCTTCTGATGGAAAGACGCGTATTAAAACGATGGTGGATACCAATGATGGTTTTAAAATCTCTGAAGTAGATTTACAATTGCGCGGACCGGGAAATATGGAAGGCACACAACAAAGCGGCAATATAGATTTAAAGATTGCCAACCTCGCTACTGACGGACCGATCATAGAGGAAGCACGCAAAGCAGCAATTGCATTGTTAGAAGAAGATGCCACTTTAGAAAAAGAAGAAAATACTTCGTTGAAATATTATCTGCAACATCAGAAATCGAGTAATAGTATTTGGAGGAATATTAGTTAGGAAATTTTATAAGTATTATCTTTATAAATAAAGAGTATGTATGACAAGTATGTTAGACGTGTAAATGGATAGTTTGTATATAGCTAATAGTATGCACAATGAATAAAGATGAAATAATTGATTTAACAGAAAAAATAAGCAATTTAGCTTATGATATACTTATTCAATTAAATGAACATAAAATAAAACCTACTTACATAGATGAATTTTATTTAGGAATTCTTATGAGAATAAGATCATTTACTCGCGACATAATGTTACTTCTTAAAAGTAATCACGAAAATCAAATAACCTCAGTATTTGTATTACTTAGGGTTATGATAGATGATTTCATTAGACTTTTTAGTGTATATGCTCGTCCAAAAACAATGAAAGAAGAAATTATTAAAATTGAAGCTGATGCGCATGACCATAGATTTAAAAGTATAAATGAAAGTGCTTCAATAAATAATCAGTTTTTCAATGGGAATAAGGAAGGTTATTCCACACAAGAATTTTATGATGAAGCAGTAAATAAATTTAAAGAAAATCCAAAAAATGACAAGTTCTTTTCAAATAAAGAAACATTTAAATTTAAAAAGCTTCCGCCTATTTCTAATACTTTCAAAATAATGCAAAATGATATCAAAGTAAATGCTAATATTCATTCATTTGCAATCTATAAATTTCTAACACAGTATGTGCATTTTTCAAATTTAACTTTAGATATTCAGCGCACTCCTAGTGTTCGTGAACTAGAAATAAATCAAATTGAAGAAATTTTATTATATTCTTATAAGGCTTTGCTTATGATTTATGATTACTTCAATAAAACCTATCCAATAAAATTAAAAGACGAATTAATAAAGACACATTATAATGATAAAATGTCTTTTGTATAATACAGACCTATATTAACGAAGTTTTTGTATTAAGTCCCAACTCTGGCGCGAACGAATACAATTTTCTTTCTAAAAAGATTTTCTATACATTTATGTATGTATCAAATCAATCGGTATGTCGGTTGACAGGTGACGTTTGCTTCGCTTTGGCTGCGCAAACTAAAACACCTGTCAAAGGCAAAGTAAGGTTATTAAGAATTCAGTTTTTGATGAGAACATTGTACGAAAAAAGTTAACCAGACTCAGTTAACAAATAAAAATGTGTAAATAATACAACTTTATTTATTTGATGTGTAATATTTCTAATAATCAAACTCATTAATTTTGCAGAGTAACAATCCGTTATGAATTAAACTAAAAAAAATGAAAGCGATAAAATTCACATTAATGATTATTCTGGCAGGGCTTTTTGCAATTACATTAAATAGTTGCAAAAAAAATGCAAACGAAGACCCGAGAGCAAGAATTATAAATAATGGCACACAAAAAGCCAGTGTTCAAATTAAAACATCAAATGGAAATACTGTAAACATCGATAACGTTGACCCAAGTGCATCTTCTGCTTACAGTAGTTATGCAGCAGGTCAAGTTACTTTTACTATTACAGTAAGTAGCACAAATTATGTAAAAGTATTAGATATTGGCAATGGTTATGACTATGATATTGCTATTGACGCCAGTAACACCATTACTTCGATTTCTATTAAACGTTAAATAGTTTTCATAAAACTACTAATATAAATAAACAAGTAATATCAATTTACCTAGACTAAAGTATTGACAATTTTACAAAAGCATTAGCAGATTTCGGCTTGACAAAAGCAGCTTCCTCGCCCTTGGCAGGTGTTTTAGCATAGCACAGCTTTAGCGTTTGCAAGCGTAACCTGCCAACTACAAACCGTAACGAATACAATTTTCTTTCTAAAACGATTTTTATACACTTATGTATGTGTCAAGTCAATCGGCATGGCGGTTTACAGGTGACGTTTGCTGCGCAAACTAAAACACCTGTTGGCAAAGGTATATTTAAAGTTGACAAACAAAGTAATAGCCATTTGCAGCGAAATAGTAAGCTAGCGTTATAAATAATTTACTGGAAGTTAATACGTCACAACAATCTTCAACTTCTGAACAATCACATTATTGCTTTTCATTTTTGTAACTAGTAATGCCTCTACTAATCTGGATTTGGAATCGCCTGTGTACGTAAAATCTGTTTGGGTAGTTTCATTTAATATCCGGAAAGGCAGCTTGTTTGTATAATTAGAAACAGGAACTGCGCGAAGAATATTTAAGCCGATAGTGCTGCAAGTATTATTAAGATTGGTAAACAATAAATAGGGCAGCGCAATACTCATATCATAAAATGTATTTATAATCGTATCATTTGTTGTACATGCATCAGATGGCCTGTTTGTAAGTACAAAAATGGAATCATTTTTATAGGTATATGTTTTCGAAAAATTATTAGTTGCGGGTGAATTTGTGTATAAAAAACCTGTTATTCTTTTATAGATGTCATATTGCAATGTACTCACTGCAGAACTACCTGATGACGGAATTTCTTTATAGCTCGTAAGAGAATAAAAATTTGCATCAAATAAAATTTCCTGATGCGTTGAAGCGGAATCAGTATAATTCAGTAAGACTTTATATTCAGAAGTTAATTTCGAATAATTAAACCTGTTTACATTTCCGTCGATAATTATACTGTCAAATCTTTTAGTAACTGTATTATAGAAATAATCTGTTTCATGCTGCAATGTCTGAACATCTGTTGCTGTATCAATAGCATACACAACAATCTTAGCAGGCTGCTGGGGAATAGAAATTCTGTTTACATCGTCATTTTTTTTGCAGGCAAATAAAAAGAATGGAATCAGAAAAAGATATTTTTGCATAATTTTTTATTGAGGCACTACACCATTACCCTGAACATGTGCTCCTTTTTTACCCTTACCTTTATTGGGATTACTGGGGTTTTTTAATTGTTGTTTACGGGATGCTTCAATTTTTTTCCAGTCATTATACTGATCGGCAGGGCAGCCAACACCTTTATGACATGACATCAAAATTACTGAGCAAAAAAACAGTAACAGCAAGTAGGTAAAATTTTTATTTTTCATGTATTTATTTTCGTCGATTTTTAATTGCGTACATGGAATATCTTTAGTTCAATAAAATTAAAATGAACCTGTTTCTGCAGATATCTTACAATAAAGATAGCAATTCTTTTTGAATTACAACTATTCGGCAAGAATAGCAGTAGCCTCTATTTCCACTAATAAATCATCGGAAATCAATTTAGAAATCTGGTACATTCCTGTTGTTGGTTTTATTTCTCCAAAAAATTCTCCATGTGCTTTTCCGATAGCTTCCCATTGTGAAATATTCGTACAAAAAATACGCGTCCTCACCACATCTTTCATGGTAGCACCAAATTCATTCAGCACTTTTTCAAATTTTTGTAAAATGCATTTCGTTTGTTCATATACATTTCCTTTGCCAATCACTTCTCCGCTTACCGTTGCTGTTGTACCCGATATTTCTATGACATTTCCAACTTTTACAGCTCTTGCGTAACCGACAATCGGTTCCCATGGTGAGCCTTCCACATAAGTTTGTCTTTTCATCCTTTTTATAATTTTATTTCTTTTAACGCTTCAATTATCAAATCCACTTCATAACCTTTCTGCAAGGCATACTGCATCAGTTTTTGTTTCTTTTTGAATGGATCTGTTTCTTTAATTGTTTTTATTTTTTTTGTCAGTATATCCTGTAACCGCAGAAAATACAATCCTTCATCAATCTGTCCGATGCTTTGTCTGATTTTTTTATCATCAATCCTTTTTACCTGAAGTTCCTGAATAATCTTACGCCTGCCCCAGCTTTTGATATTGAATTTTCCGCGTGCAAAAGAAGCTACAAAACGTTCTTCATTCAGGAAATTATTTTCTTTTAAATATTTCAGATAGAAATCAGTTTCTTTTCCATCCACTGACAACTGATATAACTTTTGTTTTACTTCAGATTCGCATCGTTCCCTGTATGCGCAAAAGCTTTCTAACTTTTTTATAACTTCTTCTTCTGAAAGATTGTGAGATTTCATTACTTTCTACTTATTACTTATCCCTTACTACTTTCTTAAATATCCCAGACAGGATTTCGTTTATTGTTTATCATGTAACGAAGATTCAGGATGAATGTCAGAATCAAATAAATAATAATCGGCGACCCCAGTGCGATGAATGATGTATAAATAAAAAATAAGCGAACCCGTTTCGATGGCATAGATAACTTTCTTCCGAGATACGAACATACGCCATACACGCTCATTTCTATGATGTCGCGTA
>JAYVPA010000061.1:0-8305 GCA_043757615.1 Sphingobacteriales bacterium
TGTTGCCACTTTTGCCATTGCAATAGATAAGAAATTATCCTGCAATGTCTGCAACATCGGGTCGCCATTTTTGAAACTGTCAGAAGTACGTAATGTCAATTCTTTTGTTCCGCCACCGGCAGGAATTAAACCTACACCTACTTCTACTAAACCGATATATGTTTCTGCTGAAGCTACCACTGCATTTGAATGCATAGTTACTTCACAACCGCCACCCAATGTCATACCGTGAGGCGCTGAAACTACCGGAATTGCTGAGTATCTGCAACGCATGGTTGTTTGCTGGAACTGGCGAATCGCGATATCTAATTCATCAAACTCCTGTTCCATAGCCATCATTGAAATCATCATCAGGTTGGCACCAACAGAAAAATTTGTAGCATCGTTTCCGATTACTAAACCTTTGTATCCACCTTCTGCTATTTCAATTGATTTATTGATAGCCTGTAAAACATCGCCGCCTAATGAATTCATTTTTGAAGTGAATTCTAAATTCAACACACCATCTCCGATATCATGTAAAGTACCGCCGCTGTTTCTCCAGACAGGTTTATTGCCACGTAAATTATCCAGGATAATAAATGACTCTGCGCCAGGAATTGTTTTATATGATTTTGATTGCTGGTCATAATATTTTTTAATACCATTTTCAACTTTATAGAAAGAAGTATTTCCCGCAGCCAGCATGTCAGTTACCCATGAACCGATTGTTAAACCATCAGCTTTTGCTAATTCAATTCCTTTTTCAATACCAACAATATCCCAATATTGGAAGGGTCCGATATCCCATGCAAAACCAGAACGTAATGCATCGTCTACTGCATATAACACGTCAGAAATTTCAGGAATACGATTTGAAACATAAGCAAACAAACCGGCTAATGAACGTTTAACTAAAACAGCGCCTTTGTCATCCCCTTTAATAAATGCATTAATTTTATCTGATAAATTTTCTGCTTTTGATGCAACATCTAAAGAAGCAAATTTAGGTTTGATAACGGGTTCGTATTGCAATGTATCCAATCGCAATGCAAATGAATTGCGTTGTTCATCTTTATAGTAATATCCTTTTTTTGTTTTGTTACCAAAGAATTTATTATCCAGTAAAAACTGAACATAAGACGGCACGTCAAATGCACCAGCCTGTTCGTCATTCGGACAATTTTCTTTAATACCAATCATCACTTTGGTACCTGTATCGTTTCCAACTAAATCACCTAATTTAAATGTTCCTGTATTCGGACGACCAATAGCAGAACCTGTAAGCTTGTCTGCTTCTTCCACTTTCAATCCTAACTCATAAGTCAGCTGATAGATTTTTGCCATGGTGTAAACACCAACTCGGTTTGCAATAAACGCAGGCGTATCTTTACACAATACCGTTTCTTTTCCTAAAAAAACATCCCCATAATGCATTAAGAAATCAACCGTGCTTTGGTCTGTGCTTGGTGTCGGAATGATTTCCAGCAAACGCATGTAACGCGGTGGATTGAAAAAGTGCGTACCGCAAAAATTCTTTTTGAATGTTTCGCTTCTGCCTTCTTCCAGTAAATGAATCGGAATACCGGAAGTATTAGAAGTCACTAGTGTTCCGGGCTTAATGAATTGTTCTATTTTCGCGAATACCTGTTGTTTAATATCTAAACGTTCCACCACCACTTCAATCACCCAATCCACATCTTTTATCTTTGGCATGTCGTCATCGAAATTGCCAAGGGTAACTTTCTTAGCAGATTCAGGATTGTATGCTTGTGCGGGTTTTGATTTTAACGCAAATGCAAACGCATCATTTACAATTTTGTTACGTAGCTGAGGTTTTGCTTTGTCTTCTTCTTTCAGATCAAAAGGAACGATATCAAGCAGTAACACTTCTACGCCGATATTGGCAAAGTGCAATGCGATACCGGAACCCATGACACCTGAACCGAGTACGGCTACTTTTCTTATAGCTCTTGTTGGTTTTGTTGTTGATTCCATTTTTTTAATTAATGAATTATAGATTTAATGAATTTAGAATTTCAGTTTTTCAGATCTGCTAAGGTATATGCAGCAAAACGGTTTAACAAACGTTCGTAAGCATTCTTTATATATTTAGCATCCTTAAAAATTCGTGTCATCATCACTGCGCCTTCAAACTCAGCAACTGTTTGCTCTGCTAGCTTTTTTGCATCCTCCTCGTTGGTAATTTCTTTGAAAACATATTCAACAGCACTCATCCACTCCGTATAAAAATCGCGGATGTGTTCTGCAAATTCAGGAATGGCACGTGCCGTTTCCACGCCGATATTTCCCATTATATTTCCATCAGACAATAAGGCTCTTTCTGATTTCTTAAACATCTTTTCCATGCGCTGCTGCGGTGAAAGTGTTTTATCATAAGCGATAGAAAATACTTCTTTCTGGAAAAATTCGTGTGCATATTTTATTACAGCACTCATGAGTGCTTCTTTGCTGGGGAAATAATGATAAAGACTGCCTTTAAGCAGACCGCATGCTGCTGCAATATCGGCTATGGATGTGTTGTGGTAGCTTTTTTGGCGAAAAAGCTTTAATGATTGTTTTAAAATATCTTCAACACTTACTTTTTGCTTCGGCACATTATTAAATTAAGACAATAAAAATAAACAAACGCACAGATTTTATCAAACGTTTGTTTGGTAAAATAATAATTTGGTAACAATTCAATGCATGCATTGTAAATTTGGTGAAAATTCACTGATTTATATACTTCCTTGCCATTAGGTTAGTTATAAATTATTAGTAACCTGTGAAAACATAGTGGGTTTTTTATGTTTCTATGTTCATTGGGTGCATCTTGCAGCTCATTTTTTTTGTCAAAAATTTATCTTATCTGTATATTTTTCAATATTTTGTATTTTGCCAGATGTTAAAACGCCGTATAATATATTTTAGCCTTACTTTATTCCTGCAAATAATATGTAATTTTTCTTTGTCTGCTTTAGACATAACCCAGTTGCGTTTTAATGTATTAGATATCAAAAACGGACTCTCTCAAAATAGTGTGTCAAATATATATCAGGACAGTAAGGGTTTTATCTGGTTCTGTACAGATGAAGGTTTAAACAGATATGATGGTTATAATTTTTTGAAATATGATAAGCAAATTGACAATAATAATTCTTTGATTTCCAATTTTACTTCTTGTATTGTTGAATCTTCGCCGGGTATATTCTGGATAGGTACTGAGAAAGGATTAAGTATATATTTTTTTGAAACCAAGAAATATTTAAATGTAGAAAATCCTACTCAAATTAAAAAACTGACCCGTGAAGACAGTGTTACGGTGTGGGTACAAACTCAATACAGTTTATATAAAGTAAGACTTGTAGAAGGTGAAAAGAAATCCAAAGAATACGACATAAGCATAGAACCGATGAATGCCTACAGGGAAATTATATGTAAAAGTGATGACAATCATTTTTACTTAGCCGGAAGAGATAATCATTTACATGAATACGATTTTAACACCAAGTTGATTCATCAAAAAAGTGCTTCTGATTTTTGGAACATTTTAATAAAGCAACGAATTAACGGAGTTGTAAAAGATAAGTTTAACAGTTTCTGGATTGGGACAAAGTTTGGATTATACAAAATAGATTCTACTTTCTCGACACTTGATTCTTTTCCGGCGCAGCGTAAAGATATATCAGGTTTACAGGATAAGATTACTTCGATTGTTATCGGGAAAGCAGGGAATGTTTACATCGCAACCTATCAGCATGGATTAATATGTTATGATATTAACAAAAACAGATTTATTGAATATCAAAGTGACCCGTATAATCTTACCAGTATTCCTGATGATAAACTAATGAGTTTATTATTTGATAAAAGCGGAACGTTATGGATTGGAACAAAAGGTTCAGGCGTCGCAACTACTTCACAATTTAAATTCAAATTTAAACATATCACACAGGAACCTTTTAAAACAACATGGTTAACAAATAAATATGTCCTGTGTTTTGAAGCAGATAAAAATGAAAATATCTGGATTGGAACAGATGGCGGTGGTTTGTATAAATTTGATACAAAAGATAATATTTTTTCTAACTGGCGAAATAATTCTTCTTCTTCTTCTTTATCAAATGATATCGTTCAAAATTTACAGATTGATTATTACGGAAATATATGGGTTGGTACGCTGAACGGAATCTGCAAATTCAATCCGGCAACAAACGGATTCAGAAGATATTTTTTAACGCCGAACAAACCATCGGATAATTTAAAAGTTCCTGCATATACAAACATCCGTCTGTTTGAAACCCGCAACAAAGAGTTGTATGTATTAGATGAAAATTCCATATATCATTTTAATGGGGTGAAAAATAAATTTGAGAATACGCTTATTGATTTTAAAATAAATAATATTATTCCGCGCAATATTCTGGAAGACAAAGACAGTTCTTGGTGGATTGCTTCTACATCCGGATTATTTCATTTAAATATCCACAGCGGATTAATTGATGAAAAAGAATTGAATAATGTCAATAAGAAACACTTTAAAACTGACCAGTTATATTGTTTGCTGCCGTGGAGTGATGATTACTTCTGGATAGGCACGGGAAATAATGGTTTGTTTTTATTCAATAAAAAGAAAATGAGCATTGATGCTAATTATACAGAAAAAGATGGTCTGAGTAACAACTTTGTTTATGGAATCCTGAAAGATAATTCCGGCAAACTATGGATGAGTACAAACAGAGGTATATCTGTTTTTGATCCGATATTAAAACAATTCAGAAATTATGATATTAATGACGGATTGCAAAGCAATGAATTTAACAGCGGTGCGTTTTATAAAACAAAAAATAATGAATTATTATTTGGCGGTATTAATGGTTTTAATATTATTGAACCTGATAAAATTCCTTTCAATTCTTATAAACCTATAGTTAATATAACAAATATAAAAACCAATAAAAATATTTATAACTTATTTCCATACAGCTCTCAGAAAAAGCGATTCAGTTTTTCAAACAACCAGAATAATGTAGCATTTGAATTCGCCTCCAGTGATTATGTAAATACGCCAAAAAATATTTTTGAATATCGTTTGGAGGGATATGAAAAGAACTGGACCCAAACAAACAGGAATTATGTTTCATATGCTCAGTTGCCTCCAGGAAATTATATTTTTTATGTAAGAGCGAGTAATAATGATGGGGTTTGGTCAGAACAACCTGCTTCATTTTCTTTCAGGATTCGTCCAATGATATGGCAAACCTGGTGGTTCCGTATCATTTCCGGCATACTTATTTTATTTTATGGGTATAAACTTGTTAGTGACCGGATTCAGATGGCGCGTGTAAAAGAGAAAGAACAAAGTCAACTGGCACGTCAAAAAACTGAATACGAAAAACAATTAGCAGAAATAAAACTAAAAGCATTAGTGGCGCAAATGAACCCGCATTTCATTTTTAATTGCATGAATTCTATTCAGGCTATGATTTTATCAGACCAGAATATGCAGGCATCCACTTATCTTACAAAACTATCGAGATTAGTTCGTTCTGTTTTAGAAAATTCTGTAAAAACATTTATTCCGTTACAGGAAGTAATTGATAATTTAAAATTGTACCTGGAATTGGAATCTCTGCGTTTCGATCAGCAATTTAATTATGATATTCACACCGAAGGTCTTGATTTATATTCTATAGAAATGCCCTCCATGTTGATTCAGCCCTATGTAGAAAATTCAATCTGGCATGGCTTATTAAAAAAGCAAGGTGATAAAAATATTCATATAAAATTCTTTAAAGATTTTAATTACCTGATTTGTGAAATTGAAGATAATGGAATCGGAAGAATAAAAGCAACCGAATTAAATCTAAAGAAGCAGCACAAATCGCTTGGCACCATTATTACAAAAGAAATGTTTGACACCTTGCATAAAATAAAAGAAACAGATTATAGCGTGGAAATAGTAGATTTATATAATGAACATCATTTGCCGACAGGAACAAAAGTGATTATTCGGATTGAGTTGAATTAATTATACGTATCAAAATAAAAATATGGAATCAATAAAAGCAATACTAGTAGACGACGAAAAAAACAATAGGATTGCGTTGCATAAACTGATCGAAAAATTTTGCCCGCAAGTAGAAATAATTGCTGAATGCGACAGTGTTGACAGTACGATTGAAACGATTGAAAACTCCCCTACTGATGTTGTTTTTTTAGATGTTGAAATGCCCGGAAAGAATGGATTTGATTTGCTCGCACATTATAACTATCAATGTCCTTTTGATATTATTTTCACTACTGCTTACAGCCAGTATGCAGTAAAGGCATTTCGGTTCAGTGCATTGGATTATTTATTAAAACCTGTTGACCCGGAAGAATTAATTCGTGCCGTACATAAGTTATCTGTAAAGAAATCTGAAGAAGTAAAAAACAAGCAATTTGAATTGCTGGAACAAAAAATCAGTAATAAAGAATTAGCTAAAAAACAATTAGCAATTTCCACATTAGAAGGAATTTATTTTGCTTCTTTAGATGAAATCATTCATGTGGATGCAGATTCATCTTACACCAAAATTTATCTCACTACCACTGATATGATTATGTCTTCCAAACCATTGAAATATTTTGAAGAGTTGCTGGAAGATTATGATTTTGTGCGCGTGCATCAGTCGCATATCATCAATCTGAAACATATACGCAGGTATGTACGCGGCGATGGCGGTCAGGTGATCATGATGAACGGAGCTGAAATAGAAGTTTCGCGCAGAAAGAAAGATGATTTACTGGCAAAAATTTCCGATACGCTTTAGTTTTTTATTCTTTTGACCATGGTGTTAACGCAAAAATTATTCCTGAAATTCCAATTATAACCCCTATTCATTTTGCTAATTTTAATTGCCAATTGATATAATATAAGGCACTGGTTTTTGTCTTTATCCCGATATAATGCATAAATACCTACAAGTAAGGAAAAAATCGATACAATAAATAGCTTTAAATTCATAGTATAGATTATCTATTAAGTAAACGTTGATTTATTTCTTTAATCAAATCTGGACCTTCATAAATAAAACCTGTATAGAGTTGTATTAAAGTTGCACCGGCATCTAATTTTTCAATCGCATCATCAGCTGTCATAATTCCGCCAACTGCTATAATCGGAATTTTATGTGCTGACTTTTCAGCAATGTATTTTATAATTTCCGTTGATTTTTTTGTTAATGGTTTTCCGCTTAAACCCCCATTGCCAATTTCGTCCACCTTACTTTTTTCTGTCGATAAATTATCTCGCGATATAGTTGTATTTGTTGCAACAACACCATCTAACTTTGTATCAAAAACAATTTCAATAATATCATCCAACTGTTCATTGGTTAAATCAGGTGCAATCTTTAATAAAATTGGTTTTGGTTTTATTTTCTCCTGATTTAATTCCTGCAATGAAAATAATAACTTCTTCAATGGTTCTTTTTCCTGCAATTCACGCAAGTTTGGCGTATTCGGGGAACTCACATTCACCACAAAATAATCCACTACATCATATAATGCGTTGAAACATTTTAAATAATCATCTGTAGCAGTCGAGTTTGGAGTAAGTTTATTTTTACCAATATTTCCGCCAATAATGATTCCAGATTTATGATTTATGATTTCAGATTTCAGAATATTTTCTCGAACAGTATTCATTCCCTCATTATTAAAACCCATCCTGTTTATAATAGCTTCATCTTTAATCAAACGAAATAATCGTGGTTGTTCATTTCCTGCTTGCGCTAAAGGTGTTACTGTTCCGATTTCTATAAATCCAAAACCCAATGCTGCAAACACATCTATACATTCTGCATTTTTATCCAAACCAGCTGCTAGACCAATCGGATTCTTAAATGTTAATCCAAAAATTGTACGCTCCAACCGCTTATTTTCTACAACATATAAAAATTTTAGAATATAGGAGAAAAATGGAATTTTCAACAAAATATTTATACATTTTAACGTAAAATGATGCGCTTCTTCAGCAGATAATCTGAAAAGAAAAAAACGGATGATTTTATACATGGCGCAAATTTACAATTTATGATACGTGATTTGTATTATAAAAACACTTCGTGCATAAAATAAAAAAGGTCATCCGAATCCAGATGACCTTTTAAAAATTAAATTTTATTTTACTTAACGAGAATCAGTTTATTGACGAGTACTTTTCCTTCCTGTGTTTCCAGTCTGTAGAAGTAGATGCCGGATTCCATTGTGTCATCGGCATTTGCATCCAGTTGGTATTCCACATTCGCTGATGCCGCTCCGTCGTACAATTGTTTAA
>JAYVPA010000062.1:0-8052 GCA_043757615.1 Sphingobacteriales bacterium
GGCCCGTGGGGCGTCATCCCCGGCATGGCAGGATGCCACCACAAAAATACACACCTTTTATCGTATTACTAAAATTTGCATGACGTAAAAATGCGGCAAACTTATTATTGGAGCTGTTGCCGTACAAAGAACCTTGCCACGATAAGTTTCTTGTTTCAATAATACGCGGCTCCAAAATATCTTCCACTTCTATCAGTGATTCAATATCTTCATTCAGTGTATTGCTTAATTTTTTCAAAATATTTTTTCTTGCATTCGCAATTAATGTATCCCAGTCTTGTCCTGTATGCGGCGGTGTGTTTATCATGACAAACCAATTTTCACAACCTTCTGGTGCGTCTGATTTTTCATATTTAGAAGATATGTTAATGTAAGTTGTCAAATCATCGTTTAAAGTTTGTCGTTTAAAAAATGCATCAAATTCATCTTTATATGTTTTACTAAAAAAGATATTGTGCAAGCCCAATTCTGGAAATTCTTTTTTAATACCCATGTAAAACACCATTGCGGACAAGGCTCTCGGCTGATTCAACGTTTTTTCGGGATGTTTCTGAGTTGGCATTAATTTTCTGTAGGTATAAGCTACGTCCATATTGCTTATTACAAAATCAAACGACATAAATTCAAGTTCTGATTTATCTACATGCTTATTATCTATTCTTTCCGTTTCATTAAATTTCAATCCTGTTACTTTATTTTTTTCCACTACAATCTCATTCACTTTTGTATTAAAATGAAAATGCACACCTAATTCTTTCGCCAGATTGTAACAGGAACGCGAAATAGAGACCATGCCGCCTTTTGGAAAAAATGCGCCGATATTATGTTCTAAATGCGGAATGATATTCAACGTTCCCGGTGCTTCGTATGGATTGGAGCCGTTGTACGTAGCAAACCTGTCGAAGTATTGCACTGCCTTCTCATGTTTCAACTTCTTCGCGTTTGTTTCATGCATCGTATTAAACAAATCCAATGTTCCGAGATTAGTTCCGATTTTCAATAAATCAAATGCTGAAAGATTCTGATATTTATGAATAGACTGATGTAAAAAAGTATCTGCAGTTAATTCAAAAATCTTTCTGCTCTTGTCTAAATGTTCAATAATTAATTCTTTATTGATGCCAAGCTTATCCTGCATCTCCTGAGCCGAAGCTAAAACATCAGCATACGTATTAAACCGTGTGCCATCACTGTAAAAATAATGGGTAATAGTATCAAGTTTTTGATACGGGCAATAATCGGAAAATTTCTTTCCTGCCAATGCAAATAAATCTTCAAAATATTGCGGCATGGTAAACAAACTTGGACCAGCGTCAAAACGGTAACTACCTAATTGCAGTTCGCACAATTTTCCACCCGGATAACTATTGGCTTCAAACACATGTACTTCATAACCACGCACCGCCATACGTATTGCGCTTGCCAGTCCTGCAATACCCGAGCCAATAATTCCAACTTTTAGCATATTCACTTTAAACAATAGATAAATTAAATAGTTTAATTACTTTTCATCCTATTTTTCATTAAATTTAAAGTCTCAAAAACAATATGTCACAAATCAGAGGAGCCAATGTTTTAGTAACAGGCGGCGCAAACGGAATCGGAAAATTAATGGGTCTGAAATGTCTGCAGGAAGGTGCAGCAAATCTCATTATCTGGGATATCAATGAAGAAAATCTGCAAAAAACAGCAAAAGAATTTTCTTCTAAAGGTTACAAAAACATACACACGTTTGTTGTAGATGTTTCTAACGTAGATGATATTGAAAAATCGGCGACGGAAGTATTACTTGAAATCGGGAATATTGATATCTTATTTAATAATGCGGGAATTGTTGCAGGCAAGAAATCATTCTGGGAACATACCGCAAAAGATATTGAAAGAACTTTGAACATTAACATCAGCGGCGTAATGAATGTTTCCCGGGTTTTTATTCAGGATATGATTAAACAACGAAGCGGTCATGTTATTAATATTGCATCTGCATCCGGATTAATACCGTTGCCAAAAGGTTCTGTATATGCATCCAGCAAATGGGCGGTTTTAGGCTGGAGTGAAAGTCTACGTATGGAATTTGAACAGGAAGGAAAAGACTTACATGTTACGACGGTTTGTCCAAGCTATATTGATACTGGTATGTTTAAAGGTGTAAAGGCTCCGCTTTTATTCCCATTGCTGCAACCCGAAGATGTATGCAATAAAATTATTAAGTCTGTAAAAAATAATGACCATCTTTTATTAATGCCGGAAAATGTAAATATTGTTCCTTTCTTAAAAGGCGTTTTTCCTGCAAAAATATTTGATAAAGTAGCAGGATTTCTAGGTGTTTATTCTTCTATGAATAGTTTTGAAGGCAGGCCGCAGGAAGAACGTGTACCTGAGAAAAAAGCAAAAGTGAAATAATTATTTCTCCATTCAATAATTAAAATAAGATGGCAACAAAAACTATATCTAATATAAAACCTGTTCTTGATAAGCAACGTGATTTTTTTGAAAGCAATGCTACCCGCGATATTGATTTTCGTATCGAACAGCTGACGAAACTTAAGAAAGCATTAAAGGATAACGAAGAGAATATTTATACTGCTTTACATGCGGATTTCAAAAAATCCAAATTTGAAAGTTTTGCTACTGAAATTGGTGTGTTGTATGAAGAAATATCCTGCATGCTCAAAAATGTAAAAAAATGGGCAACTCCTGAATTGATAAAAGATACGATTGCAAATTTTCCATCCCGTAATTATATTTATCACGATCCATATGGTGTTACTTTAGTTATCGGTGCATGGAACTATCCACTTCAATTGACACTGGCGCCTGTTATTGGAGCTATCGCTGCCGGGAATACTTGTATCATAAAGCCACCGCGCGCAGCCATCAATACCTATCATGTCATTGAAAAGATAATTCAGGAAAATTTTAATGAAAATTATCTGTCTGTTTTAGATGAGCATTCTGATAACAATGAAATGTTGTCTTACAGATATGATTATATATTCTTTACCGGCGGCGTGGAAATCGGCAGAACTATTGCAAGAGCAGCTGCTGAATTTTTAACGCCAACAACTTTAGAACTGGGCGGCAAAAGTCCGTGTATAGTAGACAAACAAGCAGACATAGAAACTGCTGCGAAACGTATTGCCTGGGGTAAATTTTTAAACGGCGGACAAACTTGTGTGGCACCGGATTATTTATTATTGCATGATTCGGTAAAAGAAAAATTCTATAAAGCATTTGCAAAAAGCGTAAAAGAATTTTACGGCAACAATCCGCAGGATAGTGCAGATTATCCTAGAATCATAAACGACAGGCATTTCAACCGCTTAGCTGCCATGCTGAAAGATGGAGAAATTATTGTTGGCGGGAAAACAGATGCTGAAACAAGATACATCGCTCCGACCTTGATAGAAATAGAATCTTTAGAACATCCGTTAATGAATGATGAGATCTTTGGCCCGATTTTACCGGTGCTGACGATTCAGTCTATTGATGAAGCGATTTCTATTGTAAAACAATTTGAGAAACCTTTAGCATTTTATATCTTCTCTAATAATTATGCAAACCAGCAAAAATGCCTGAATACAATTCAGTTTGGCGGTGGTTGCATAAACGATACTGTATCCCATTTTATCAATGACGGCTTGCCATTTGGCGGCGTTGGAAACAGCGGTGTTGGTGCGTACCATGGCAAATTCAGCTTCGATACATTTACGCATAAAAAAGGCATTTGCCATAAAGTAACCTGGCCGGATGTGCCCTTGCGTTATCCGCCGTACAACGGAAAATTAGGTTTAGTAAAACAAGTGATGAAATAGAATACCGCAAACTAACCTTGACAGCGTTTGCCAAGCCTTTAAGCATTGCGAACGCTGTTAAGGTTTTACGGTATAAGAAACATACCCAAACGAATACGGCGCAATCGTTACTGAACTGTTCGTAAATTTTTCTTCCCTGTATGTAACAGGTCTTAATTTATTCGGATAATTTTTTTCATAAGCAGTTTTTCCTGCTGTTGCATATGGAAACTCTGCATCAATGGAATTTATCCGGAATCCTTCAGCTGGTTTAGCATTAATAGTTAACTGCACTTTTTTTCCTGAGCGGTTTATATAATGCAGATAGGTTTTATTTTCTTTCTTATTCAAAAAAGAATAGCAAATAAAATCGGCTGAAACAGAAGTATCATTGCACACAACAGATGTATTGCCTTTAGAAACATCTTCTGTTAATGTAGACGCTAAAAATTTAAATGCAAAATACTGCACTGTTGCATTATCATCCCCGTCAGACAATATCGGTTTCTGCCGACCTTTATAAATATTAATCAATCCATCTATTGCATGAAGGTTTGATAGTTCAATATAATTCCCATACTTAGTATTCAGGTCAATCATATTGAGAAATTTTTCGGAAACATAAGCAGCTTGTGTAAACGTATTATCCAGGTATTCACCATTTGCAATGTTCCATTCTGTCAGCCATAAGTTCCTGCTTTTTCCAAAAAGCTGTACCAGTATTGCGCCGCTGTTATATAATTTATTAGTTTTTGTGGGTGCTAATGATTGTAAATTTTTGGAATAAATATTATCAAAATACTTGTCTTTATCGCATTCCGGACAAGCTGCATAAAAATGCCAGGTGTAGGCATCATAAAAATTTTCTTTATTCAAACCAAGGCTCCAGTCACGCATAAACTTACTTCTGCCATCCATCGCATTCATTGGAACAACATCACCGCTCACAACTGCCAGTCTTATATCAGGATATTTTTTCTTTATCGCAATAGCAGTTGCTTTCACTTTGTCGATGTATGTTTTTACATCAGGAAATTGTTTGCGATACGGCAATAAGCAAAATTCATTTCCCATCTCCACTCCTAAAATCGGAATATTGTTTTTTTTCAATTCATCAATTACAAAAAGTGTTTCGTCTGTCGTGCCCGTTAATAAATTAGCGCAGAAAACCGCCCCACAATTTACTTCTTTACACAAACGAATAAAATTATATAAAATGTTTTCACTCCGTTTGTATTGCAGAGAATATAATCCACCTAAAGTCGGCAGGAGTTCTGAAGGTTTATAACCGTATACAGGCAAATTGGGATGATACCAGTTAGCAACAGTACCTCCGGGAAAACGCAATGATGCAGGATGCATATCACGCAACAGGTGTACAAATCCTGAATCTTTATCTAATTCGCGTGCAAAAGCAAATCCAATGTTTACTCCAAATATTTTTGTATTGACAGGATACGCGTTTGTGAAATCCGGCGTCACACTTACCGATATTAATCCGGGTGATTTTTTCAGCAGATTATCTTCTTTCTTTTTTTCATTAGAAAGACAAACCCGCAATACAAAGAGAGTGAAAACGCTTGCGATTATTATTTTATAATGTTTTTTCACTACCAGATTTTTCGTTAGCCTCTTTTAATTCTTTCCAATAGAATTTTTCTTTTACTCTATAATATTCTACAATTATTAAAGGAACCATGATCCCTAAAAATGAGTAAAAAATATTTCCATTAAATAATGACTGTATAAAAACTGTACCGCAGCCTAATATTCCCGTATTGAATAACAAATCTCTTTTATAATGTTTGACCGTGCGCCAGACATAGACAGGGTATAAGAATACCGAGTAAACAAAGATAAGTCCAACTATTCCTTGTGATAATAAACCACCAACAATACCAATATCTCCTAAAATAACCAAACCTATATTTTGCTGGATGATTTCTTTTTTAGGACAACCAACACCAAAGAAAATATATGTCGGATGGCGTATCAGATAATTGTAGACTGCTCCCATTTCTGTCCATCGCATATCCGCAGAACCTTCCCCTGTTTTCTGACCTAAGAAGAATTTAATAAACATCCAGTACATATCTGCCGTAAACGCTATAATTTTCGGATCTATGAGATAGGCAATTATTAATACTATGACGACCAGCACTAAAATAGTAAATAGTTTTTTCAGCAACTGAGGCCATTTCAAAATAAAGAACATAAATATAAACATTGGTAATGCTTCTGAAACCAATTCAGTTCTTCCTTTATCTACAAATACCTGATAGGCCATTAATACCAGCCATAATAAAAGACTCCCGAATTTATCATTCATGATGTAATCCAGAAAATAATAGATCATTCCAAATATTAATACAACACTCGAAAACCTGTAGATGTAGCCGCCTTTTGACGGATTAAACCCAACAAGTCCGTCGCCTAATGAATCCATGAAGGTTGCAGGAGGAATGGTCAGTGAGATAAAAGTATAAAGTGCGAAACAAAACCAGCATAAAAGGAGGTTAGCATAAATGTATTGCTGAAGTGTTATTTTTTTTGAACGTATTGCATAATATATCAGGCTGCACATGACCACATAAAACCTTGATGATAAATTGAATAATGCTTTAAGAATCTTTACATCAAAAATCAGGTGAACGGTGACTGCATTATACAAAGGAAGTAATAGGGAGAGAAAGATAATGGCATCAATCGGATTTAATTCTTTTAGCTGAAATATTTTATAGTAATAATACAATCCAGCGAAAAGAAATATAAATGGCAATGCCAATACTATGATAATACCAATAGATTTACTTGCAGATTTGAACTGTAATAAAATATTACTTGTGAAAAATAAACTAAAGAAAAACAGTCCGACTATTTTAACTTCAAAGAAAGGCTGGTCTCTTTTATATAATGATTTATACGCGAAATTCATGCTATTGCTTTATCAATAAACTAGGTGTAAAATTACCTGTTTTTTGTTCAAAATAACCATAGTTTTCAGGATTCTTCATCAAATCAAACAAAATGGTATCCGTCTGAACACTATTTAACATCCTCATTGTCGGAGTTATATAAATTACATCAAACTTATTCTCTAATATAAAACTGCTTAAATGAATTTTCTTTCTGTCACGAAGATATATATAATTATTATTGACAAAATTTTCAGGCAGCAAATTGGTCATTCCGCCTTCCAGGTCAAAAATATGAATAGTATCTTTTGTTGTGAAATGAGCTCTTACAAACTGCACTGTTTTTAGATTACACAAACTTTCTTCCTGCCGGAAAAGTCGGAAATATTCAAAATCTTCTGCAGAGGGCATTACAAAAAACCATACTACTGCCAGCACAACTATTTTTTGAACCGACTTAAATATCTCAACAGAAATAGCAGAGATTGCCAGACCCGTCAACAGTAAAAGAAAAGGAACCTGCAGCAACAGATAATGCGCGCGCGGATAGGCGTAAATGCAAACCAATAACGGCGGCAATGTAAATAATAACAAGACAAAGAGCGTTAAATAATTTACCTTGACCAATGCTATAAATCTTCTGCGTTTGTCCTTTATAGTTTTTGTAAATGAAAAATATACAGTAAACAACATTATGGATATCATTAAACATAACCAGTGTATATGTCTCGTAAAAATCGGGGCAAAAAAACTGAAAACGATTTTTACTGTTTGTCTGAAATAGTTATAAATATTAGACAACAGATGATGTTCAATCAAACCGGGGTTTGCTTTTATCATTCCTTTTAACGATGTGGCGTTTCCAAAATTTTTGCGGAGTATATCAGGATAATCCAGCCAGAATATAGTATTGTCATGATGCCACTGGCTATAATTCATAGCAAAATGTTGTAAGAAAACACCAATGCCGCGCGTGGAATCGCCATTATTAAAAGGCGTTTTGAAGAATTTATACATGAATGCGAAAAACACAGTCAACAACAGCACGGAGACTATATCTGATTTATTTCGTTGTTTGATAGTAGTTAATAAAAATAAACAGGTAAGTACAAAGCATGCAAGGAAAGGCAGAAATAATTCCGGTCGGGCGTATGCACAAACCAGTAATGCAGCACTGTAACAAACAAATTTAGAAACTATAGTCTTCTGATATTTTGCAATAAGAATGCCGATAATAAACAGGATGATACAATAATGCGAAACACGCGGCCACAAAGGTATATTGATGAATGAAGAAAGAAAAAATATAGAAAACACAAAAGCCAGGATACGCTGAACGCCGC
>JAYVPA010000063.1:0-8035 GCA_043757615.1 Sphingobacteriales bacterium
GAATCTTTTTCTATTTATTTTTAATTACTTTTAAGTAATTCAATCAAGCATCATGGAATCAAAAGAATACTCAGCAAGCCGTTTAACCGAAGGCAATAAGATTTTTCCCAATAAAATAATACTGGATGATAATGGCGTTACTTTTCGTGTGCCGTCAGCATTTAGTGGGGAAGAGACCACCATTCCGTATTCCAGAATTTCATCTGTAAATGTCAATACACCATTTGTAGGTTATAGTGATATTATTATTGAAACCACCGGCGAAGGTAAAATTGAGGTGCATGGATTTTCAAAAGCTGAAGTGATTGAAATGAAGCAATTAATTTTGGAGAAGATACACTCGCTTTAAAATACTTTAATACAATTATTTAGTCAGGATTAGTTATTCTTTTGTACTGATGATATTCTATAAAATAAATCTTGTTCATTATATCCTGTGAAAAAATCTGCCCACTTTAAATCAATTTTTCCATATTTATTAAAAATTGAATCTTCTATTTCCTTTCGGAATGCCAACCCCAAATAATTAGATTTTAGGTTTACTCTAATAGCTTTGGTATCTTCTGAGCCCAGAATGGATTTATGAGTAATTATTTTAGTGTTTTCTGTAAACCTTTCTTTATTTAATTCTGATATTAATTTCATTAGTTTTTTATTATCTGAATCATTTGAGAAAATTAAAAACCATGTTAATAAATCTGGTCTTGACTTAAATCCTATTTTTGAATTGACTTTTAATAAACATTCAAAATCACCCATATTTTTGAAGAAGTCACTTGTTATTAATTCTTTTAATTGCTTGTCATTTAATATTATAGCAGTATCTGGTTTATGATCTAAAATTGTTCCAGTATCCTTTGTTGGTAATTCATAATTACATCCTAAATACTGGTATATTGCTATTAATTTAACTGAATAATTAGTATTAAGCTTTTTATTATTATTTCTAATAAAGTGATATTGAACGTTTTCATTTAAGCTATCCCATTTAATAGTTTTTAATAAAGAGGTGTCATTATTAATTATGGAAGTTTGCTCAGTTGTTTGTTTATTATTATTTGATGAGCATGTAATTAGAAATAATTGAATAGTGATATAAAGTAAATTATTTTTCATGGTTGTAATAAAAGATTGCTCGCTTTTATAGTGTAATTAAGTTGCTATCTATCAAAGATAAATATTTATTTTGCATATATCAATGGGGCTGTAAGTTTACATGCTGAATTCATTTAGAGTTCAACCAAGCCACCGCCATCCTCAATTGTCCAAAAGAATATTTTTCACCGAAATGTTGTTTGAGAGGAACTAATTGATTTGTTGCTAATTTTTTTACTGTGTCTTTTATGTCAGTTAATTCATCTTCTTTCA
Organism: Sphingobacteriales bacterium; assembly: GCA_043757615.1. Classification (GTDB taxonomy): domain Bacteria; phylum Bacteroidota; class Bacteroidia; order Chitinophagales; family JADIYW01; genus JADJSS01. The sequence goes on from JAYVPA010000063.1 coordinate 1,369, forward strand.
AAAAAGCAGCAATAGAAACTTCTCCTGTTATAATAAAAGAAGTCAAATGACCTTCGATTGTTGTAATAGCCATACTACGTTCAGCAGCAATTTCTTCAATCATTTTTCCTTCTTTATAAAGCCGTAAACTTTCACGGTGCGATTCACCTTTTTGTGGTTTTTCTTTCAGCTTTTCACTAATGGCAAAATCCTGTTTGTAAAAAGTACCGCCTTCATAAAAAGCAGTATCGCCAAATTGTAATTTTTCTATTTGTTTTAATTTAGAAATCAATGCTTGTTCAACTTCATCTGCTTTTTTTAGAAAACCACGCACTCCTTTTTTATTTTGTAAGGCAACGATATAATTGTGCAGTGGCTGTATTACCTCTTTCGCTAATTTCTCCCCAAAATAATGAATAGATTTTAACACACGTTGTTGTAATAAAAGTTGGTTTTCTTCTTTGTCTATGTGTTTTAAAATTTCCTGCAGCTGCACAGAAAATGTTGCAGCCGTTTGTTTCAGTTCACGAATATTTTTTTCCAATGATTTTAAAAGAAGTAAAGTCGCTTCTTTCTCCGGTAATTTTTTTTCTTCAGAAAAATCTGCAAACCCGGAAATTAAATCCACCATTTTATTCCAGTCAAACGCTTTAATTAATTGTGCCTTCGCATATTCTATTTTTTGAAACGGAAGTTGTCGCTGCAAATCCTCTTCACTTGATAAATAATTTTCTGTAAAATCAACAATGCGCGCATCACTCATGATTGCATTCGGCGAAATCTGTGTCATTAAGAAAAGCCCATTAATATTGGTACAACGGCTCAGTGCAACATACACTTGTCCCGCAGCAAACGCATAACCTGCATCAATCACCGCTTTCTCGAATGTCAAGCCCTGACTCTTATGAATGGTAATCGCCCATGCCAGTCGCAACGGATATTGCGTAAAGCTGCCAATGACATCTTCTTCAATTTTATCCGTAGCCGTGTTATATGTATAACGGATATTTTCCCATCTTTCTTTCTCTACCTGAAATTCCGAGTCATCATCAAAAAACTGCACGATGATTTCATCTTTGGTTATCTTTTTTACCGTAGCTAATTTACCGTTGTAATATTTTTTTTCAGGCTTACTATCATTCTTAATAAACATGACTTGTGCACCAACTTTTAATTGCAGCTTCATTTCTGTCGGCAATGCATTCTCATTAAAATCACCTTCTATCAATGCTGAAAATTCATTAACATCAGCTTCCAGTTTTTGCAGCTGCGCCTGATTTATTTTATCCACTTTTGCATTGTGTGTAGAGAGCGTAATGTAATCTTCCAGCTCACTCAGCATTTCCGGCTGATATCTTTCATTCAGTAAATAATAATCATCTTCCGACATTTCATTATTGCGAACCTTATTCAACAGACGAATAAATTTTTCTTCATTCTGGCGATATATTTTGGTGAATTCGATATTCAGAAAATTACTTTCTTTCATTACCTGCGCACTAAAGAAAAAAGGAGTATCATAGTAATCTTTCATAGAACTCCATTCATCATCTTTTATAACAGGCGGCAACTGAAATAAGTCCCCGATAAATAAAACCTGCACGCCACCAAAAGGATCAGCTTGGTTCTTCCGCAATGTTCTCAAAATAGTATCGATAGCATCTAGGGTATCACAACGCAGCATACTCACTTCGTCAATGATCAGCAATTCAAGTTCTTTGAGTAACTCAATTTTGACTTTGCTGAATTTAAAATTCTCAAAAAGTGAATTGATGTTATTGAAATATGCCGGAACACGTTGTGTGGTAGGTAAAAATGGCCCAAACGGCAGTTGAAACAGCGAATGTAAGGTCATCCCGCCGGCATTAATAGCTGCTACTCCGGTGGGTGCCGCCACAACGGTATTTTTTAAAGTATTTTTTTGGATAGCACGCAAAAATGTTGTCTTTCCTGTACCTGCCTTTCCTGTAACAAACACATTCTCAGAAGTTTTTAAAACAAACTCGGCAGCCAGTTCATGCGATACATCAATAGATTCCATTTCAACCATAAGACAAAATTAATCGTTTATAAACCATTTTACTATTTAGATACATTTTGTTAGTAAATTCCATAAAAGAGATATTCATTTAGTTAAAAATGATATTAACATTTATTGATAGGTGACGATAAAATCCACTCTGTTTTTTCAAACTTAATAGTATCTTTGCCTGTTATTTAAAAGATGATACTTTCAGGAAGCCAGATATTAGTTTTTTTACCCGTTGCCTTAATGTTCATCGTAGCAGCAGGTTTTGTGGGATTAGTAATGGTCGTTACCCACTGGATGGGCCCAAAACGCAGTTCAAAAGTAAAATTAGAGACCTTTGAATGTGGTATTGACGTTCAGGGAAATGCAAGAACACCATTCTCCATCAAATATTTCTTAGTAGCAATTCTGTTCGTATTATTTGATGTGGAAGTAATATTTATGTATCCCTGGGCTGTGAATTTCAAGGAGTTAGGTCTTTTAGGAATCATAGAAATGTTCTCATTTATATTCATCTTTTTGGTAGGATTCTTCTATATCATTAAGAAAGGTGCACTGAAATGGGAGTAATTTTTAAAGTATGCAGTACGCAGTAGTTAAGTAAGCAATATTTCTTACTGCCAACTGCCTACTTCTTACTAAATACTTATAAAAATGAGTACAACAACTATAGATATAAACCCCATACATCAGCCGGAAGGTTTGGAAGGTCAGGGCTTTTTTGCTACTTCTTTAGATAAGGTAGTAGGTCTGGCGCGTTCCAACTCACTCTGGCCATTGCCATTTGCAACTTCATGCTGCGGTATTGAGTTTATGGCAACTATGGCTTCTCATTACGATTTAGCAAGATTTGGTTCTGAAAGATTGAGTTTTTCACCCCGTCAGGCAGATTTATTAATGGTAATGGGCACCATTTCAAAAAAAATGGGACCGATTTTACGCCAGGTATATGAGCAGATGGCAGAACCGAAATGGGTGTTGAGCATGGGTGCGTGTGCCTGCAGCGGTGGAATTTTTGATACCTACAGCGTATTGCAGGGAATAGATAGAATTATTCCTGTAGATGTATATATTCCGGGTTGCCCGCCAAGACCGGAACAAGTGTTGGATGGAATTTTACAAATTCAAAAACTGGCAGAAAGTGAAGAGCGTAGAAGAAGAGAATCACCGGAATACAAAGCATTATTAGCACAATATGGAATAGAATGATGAAAGTATGCAGTATGCAGTCTTTAAGTACGCAGTCGCACTGCCAACTGCCTACTCACTACTAAATACTAAAAAGAATGAGTGAACTGTTAGAAATAGTAAAAAACAAAATTCAGAATAAATTTGGAGATGCTCTTTTAGCATCTGAGATGCATTATGATTTCCCTGTTTTCATTCTGAAAAAAGAAGCTACAAAAGATATTCTTAAATTCCTGAAAGAAGACAGAGAATTAAATTTTCATTTTCTGACAACGATGTGCGGTTTGCATCATCCTGAAAATTCTGAAGATAAAGAATTCGGTTTGATGTATCAATTACACAACATGCCAAAGAACTTGCGCATCCGTGTTAAGACGTTTATGCCGAAAGCAGATTTAGATATGCTTACTGTTACGGATATCTGGAAAACTGCAGGTTGGATGGAGCGTCAGGAATATGATTTCTTTGGATTTAATTTTGTTGGTCATCCTAATCTGAAACGTATTTTGAATATGGATGAAATGAATTATTTTCCGATGCGTAAAGAATATCCTTTAGAGGATATCAGACGCGATGATAAGGATGACAGAATGTTTGGACGATAAAATGTTGTAGAGACGCATTACATGCGTCTTGTAAAAAATGAATAAATGGCAATAGACCAAAAAACATACGACGAAAAACAATATTCTACATTAAACTTAGGGCCCACGCACCCTGCAACACATGGTATTTTCCAGAACGTGTTAACGATGGATGGAGAGATGATTGTTGATTCGGTTTCTACTATCGGATACATTCACCGTGCGTTTGAGAAATTGTCAGAGCGTCGGCCTTATAATCAGATTACACCCATTACAGACAGAATGAATTACTGTTCGTCACCTATAAATAATATGGGATGGCACATGACGGTAGAAAAATTAATAGGTGCGGAAATTCCAAAACGCGCGCAGTACATGCGTGTCATCATTATGGAATTATCGCGCATTGCCGATCATATTGTTTGCGATACTGTAATTGCGGTAGATACCGGAGCTATGACAGGCTTCTTACATTTATTCCAATACAGAGAGTGGATTTACGAAATCTTTGAGGAAATTTGTGGTGCGCGTCTTACGACAAACATCGGAAGAATCGGCGGCATGGAAAGAGATTTTTCTAAAAAAGCATGGGATAAATTAGACCACTTTTTGAAAAACTTTCCTCCGGGATTAAGAGAGTTTCAAAAATTGATTGACAGAAACCGAATATTTATGGACAGAACCATCAATGTTGGTGGTATCACTGTAGATATGGCGTTGGATTATGGTTTTACAGGACCAAACTTGCGTGCTGCCGGTGTGGATTATGATGTGCGTGTGGCAAATCCATATTCATCTTACGAAGATTTTGAATTTGATATTCCTGTAGGTACTAATGGAGATACTTATGACAGATACATGGTGCGCATGGAAGAAATGTGGCAAAGTTTACGCATTATTGAGCAGGCTGTGAAAGCAATGCCATCAGGTGATTTTCATGCAGACTTACCGGAATTTTATTTGCCGGAAAAACAAGATGTATATAATAAGATGGAAGCATTGATTTACCATTTCAAAATTGTGATGGGTGAAACTGATGTTCCAAAAGGCGAAGTATATCATGCAGTAGAAGGAGGAAATGGTGAGTTAGGTTTTTATTTAATCAGCGATGGTGGCAGACAGCCATTCCGTTTGCATTTCCGCAGACCGTGCTTTATTTATTATCAGGCGTATCCTGAAATGATTCGCGGCGGTATGTTGAGTGATGCAATTTTAACGATGAGCAGCATGAATGTTATTGCAGGAGAATTGGATGCATAACTGTAAATACACACTGACGTATGTATCAAAAGAAAATTAAATGACAACAACAGAAGAAATAAAATTTAATGAATCGGCACAACAACAAGTGCAGGACATTTTAAATCAATATCCTAAAGAAAAAAGCAAATCTGCTTTGTTGCCATTATTACATTTAGCACAGGCAGAATTTGACGGATGGTTAAGTCCATCTGTAATGGATTATGTTGCATCCATCTTAAATATTCAACCGATAGAAGTATACGAAGTAGCTTCGTTCTACTCCATGTATAATTTAAAACCAACAGGAAAATATCTGATAGAAGTTTGTCAGACAAGTTCTTGCTGGATGTGCGGTTCGGAAGATATTATTAGATATTTAGAAAAGACATTACATGTAGAAACAGGACAGCCAACGCAAGACGGTATGTTCCAGATTAAACCGGTGGAATGCCTGGGTTCATGCGGTACAGCACCGATGTTCCAGATTGGCGATAAATACTATGAGAATCTTACATTTGAAAAAGTCGATACGATTTTGGAGGATTTAAGAAAAGAAAATAAACGAAGCAGATACGTATAAGATGGGCACGAAATTATTACTTACATACGACCATGTTCCGGGAATCAATACGCTTGAAGTGTATCGTCAGAATAATGGATATAAATCATTGGAGAAAGCATTGAAAACAATGCAGCCTGATGAAGTAGTGGAAGAAGTAAAAAAATCTGGCTTGCGTGGCCGTGGTGGTGCGGGTTTCCCGACAGGCATGAAATGGAGTTTCCTTGCAAAACCGGAAGGAGTTCCGCGTTACTTGGTTTGTAATGCTGACGAATCAGAACCGGGGACATTCAAAGACAGATATTTAATGGAACGAATTCCGCATCTTTTAGTGGAAGGAATGATTGTATCAAGTTTTGCATTAGGTGCAAAAACATCTTACATCTATGTGCGCGGCGAATATTTTTATATCATCAAGATTTTACAAAATGCTATCAAAGAAGCTTACGCAGCAGGTTTTTTAGGCAAAAATATTTTAGGTTCAGGTTTCGATCATGATATGTATGTACAACCAGGTGGAGGTGCTTATATATGTGGGGAAGAAACAGCTTTGTTAGAATCTTTAGAAGGAAAAAGAGGTAACCCGAGAATCAAACCGCCATTCCCCGCTATTGCAGGATTATGGGGTTGTCCGACAGTTGTAAATAATGTTGAAACAATTGCAGCAGTTGTTCCTATTGTAAATGATGGCGGCGAAGCATATGCAAAAATCGGTGTAGGAAAATCAACAGGCACTAAATTAATTTCTGCATCTGGACATATCAATAAACCGGGTGTATACGAAATTGAATTAGGAGTTCCTGTAGAAGAATTTATTTACAGTGATGAATATTGTGGAGGTATCCGCAATGGCAAAAAATTAAAAGCAGTAGTAGCTGGTGGTTCTTCTGTTCCTATCTTGCCAACAGAATTAATTTTAAATACAGCAAATGGTGAACCGCGTTTAATGACGTATGAATCCTTAGGTGATGGTGGTTTTGCAACCGGAACGATGTTGGGTTCAGGAGGTTTTATTGTGATGGATGAAGATACATCAATAGTAAAAAATTTATTTACGTTTGCGCGTTTTTATCATCATGAAAGCTG
>JAYVPA010000064.1:0-29178 GCA_043757615.1 Sphingobacteriales bacterium
TTATAACGTGTAACAGTCGATAGTCCATTGTCCATAGATTACTATTGACCAATGACTATTGACCAATGACTATACTATGGATTTTAATTACGGATTTACTTTAGAATCAACAGCAAAAAAAATAAAGCTGGCATTACAACGGAGGTTCAATGAAATCGGCGTTGATATCACCGTCGACCAATGGGTGGTCTTGCTGGAACTGCATAAACACGGCACACAAAACCAGGTAGCATTGTGTGAACTTTGCTGCAAAGACGCACCGACAATTACTCGCATCATTGAATTACTGGTAAAGAAAGAGTTGATTACACGCGAAGGATGCAAGGAAGACAGACGCAGGTTTAATATTTCATTAAACAAAAAAGGGAAAGCATTGATACAAAAATTATTACCAATCATTGTGGAATTCAGAATACAAGGCTGGGATGCATTAACAGAAAAAGACATTCTGCATCTGGAACGAATTACAAAAAAAATACAGGAAAATTTGAGTTAAAAATTAACCACATAGACACATAGATTTATATGATGAAAAAGAAGGACATAATACAACATAATTATTCATCTCCGATGAATACTAATGCGTAATTATGGACTGTACAAAACTTGAACCACATGCTTTTATGCTTTAAATTCTATGTTTCTATGTGGTTAAAATATAAAATATAAAATATGACATTACAAGAACTAACAAGTAAGCATCCACATTTTACCATAGATAATTTACCTTATGGAATTTTTTCCACGCCTACAAAACATAACCGTGCCGGGATTGCTATCGGAAATTATATTTTAGATTTATCCGTTTTATTTAAACTTGGTTTCTTTGAAGACAAAATAGAAACGAATGTTTTTTGTAAGGATGTTTTAAATGATTTTATATCATTAGGAAAAGAAACATGGTCATTTGTAAGAAATAAAATTCAAAATCTTGTAACAACAGAATCCAATTTTTTTAACGAACATCATACGCAATTTGTTTACCTGCAAAGCGAAGCTGTTATGCATGTTCCTGTAAGAATTGGTGATTACACAGATTTCTATTCTTCTGAAGAACATGCAAGCAATGTTGGAAAAATGTTCAGACCGACAATGGATCCTTTGTTGCCCAACTGGAAACACATGCCGATTGCATATCACGGCAGAAGTTCTTCAATCATTACAACAAATACCAATATCAAACGACCTTACGGGCAAGTTTTAAAGGGTGCCGTGTCTGCCGACAGGCAGGAAGAAGTAATTTATTCTGAATCAAAAACACTGGATATTGAAATAGAATTAGGTTTTATTATTGGAAAAGACAACAAATTAGGAGAACCGATTGATATAAAACATGCACGCGAACATGTATTTGGTGCAGTATTATTAAATGATTTTTCTGCACGCGATATCCAACGCTGGGAATACCAGCCGCTTGGACCTTTCTTAGGAAAAAACTTTGCAACAGCAATTTCACCATGGATTGTAACGATGGAAGCATTACAGGCATTCACTGTAGATGCACCAGTACAAACTCAAAAAGTATTACCCTATCTTGAAGAAACAGAAAGATTAAATTTTGATATAGAAATTTCATTTGATATTGAAACCGCTAACCAAAATAAAGCGACTATTTCGGTGACCAATTCAAAATATTTATACTGGACAATGGAACAGCAAATCGCACACCACACAGTGAACGGTTGCAATTTACAGATTGGTGATTTATTAGGCACAGGAACAATTTCAGGAAAAGAAAAAAGTAGTTTTGGGAGTTTACTGGAACTGACATGGAATGGAAAAGAAAAAATTACAATTGAAAATGAAGAACGAACATTTTTACACGACGGTGACACTACTGTGTTAAGCGCTGTTTGTAAGAAAGGTGACAAACAAATTGGTTTTGGTGAAGTGAGGAATACTATAATTGAATAATGAAATAATAAATCAATGAAACAATGTGTTACAAGCAACAAAATTCATTATTACATTTCTTCATTATTGAATTGCTAAATTAAAAACATGTACAATTTAAATCAGGAATACGATAACTATACAACAGAAGATACTTTAGTATGGAAACTATTGTATCAGCGGCAAAGAGTGCTGCTGCAAAATATGGCATCTAAAGTTTTTATTGAAGGTATGGATGAAATGAATTTCAACGAAGAAAAGATTCCTGAGTTTAATTATGTAAATAAAGTGCTGGCAAATACTACAGGCTGGCAAATCGAAATCGTTCCCGGTTTAATTCCTGATAAAAATTTCTTTGAGTTACTTGCGAATAAACAATTTCCATCATCTACCTGGCTGCGTAAATTAGAACAATTGGATTATCTCGAAGAACCGGATATGTTTCATGATTGTTTTGCGCACATGCCATTGCTTACTGAGCAATTCTTTGTTGATTATTTACAGGAACTATCAAAGATTGCCTTGAAACATATTGATGATGCGTTAGCTATTGAATTGATCGGTCGTATCTATTGGTTTACGGTAGAGTTTGGGTTGATTAAGGAAGAAAATGGTATGCGGATTTACGGTGCCGGTATTTTATCTTCCAGCGGCGAAAGTATTTTTTGTTTAGGTGATAAAGCAAATCGCCTTCCGTTTAATGCGAAAGAGATTATGGAAAAACATTATTACAAAGATCATTATCAGGACAGGTATTATGTCATCCATTCTTACAAAGAATTATTTGATGCGATTCCTGAAATTGACCTTTTACTGGAACATGCATTAAAAATAATTCCGCACGAAAAGAATATTTTTGCAACACCATTGGATTTTGTGTTGTAATCAAGAAAGTATCACGGAAAAAATCTGAGAATTCAGCGAGATTTTTTATGCAACCTCTGTGTTCTTTGTGATTTAAAAGATAGGTATGAAAAAAACAACATTAAAACAAATAAAATCAAGCATACGAAAGAAGCAAATAAAAGATGGATTCTTTGATGGGAGATTTGCACCTAAAGTGGAACTAAATAAAAAGAAACTTCAAAACAAAAATGCTTGTCGTTTAAAGATAACTTTTGACTAAAAAATAATTAAAACACATAGACACATAGCAAAGTATAGTATAAAAGAATAAGATAGCAAACATAGTATTCATCTTCGATGAATAATCTATTGTGTAACTAATCTGTTTGGTTATTAACTGCCAACTGATTTGCTTTTATAAAAATCTATGTTTCTATGTGGTTAAAAAATGAAAATGAAAACTATCATACCAAACGAAATCGGCATCAAAGCAATTTCTAATTTTCTGACATCAGCAGTAGTGCCCCGACCGATTGCATTTGTAAGTACTGTAAATCAAAATGGTCAGCCGAACTTAAGTCCTTTTTCATTTTTTAATGCATTCAGTTCTGATCCGCCTATCTTAATTTTTTCAGCAGCAAAAAGTGCATTAACAGGCAAACAAAAAGATACCTATCATAATGTAAAAGCAAATGCAGAATGCGTGATTCACATTGCGAATTATGCTATGGTAGAACAACTTTCTGTAACCAGCGGTGCGTATCCTGAAGACACAAATGAATTTGTGAAAGGCGGTTTTACGGAAGAAAAATCTGTAGTGGTAAAACCACCGCGCATAAAGGAAGCACCCATAGCGTTTGAATGTAAAGTCAATCAGGTTATAGAGCTAGGAGAAAAAGGCGGCTCTGGAAATTTAGTGATTTGTGAAGTTGTCATGATTCATGTAAATGAAAATTTACTGGATGAAAACGGAAATGTTATTCCAGAAAAACTAGATCCGATTGCGCGTTTAGGTTATAATAATTATGTACGCTTTACAGTAGAAGATATTTTTGAAACACCGAAACCATTAAAAGCATTTGGCGTTGGCGTGGATGCTATTCCCCAATGGATAAAAAATGAAAATATTTTAACAGGAAATGAATTAGGCAAACTCGCAAGTATTTCAGAAATTCCTGAAAAGAATGAAATACAAAAAGATTCAGAAGTCTCAATTAATGAGCTAAAAAAATTAATTGCTGAACATAAAATTAAAGAAGCTTGGTTGGTGTTGCTGAATATAAATTAAATATTCTTACTTGCCTTCTGAATACTCCTATTCATAAACCATTCTACCAAACCCGGAAAAAAGTGTTTCAATAACAATGTCATTTTTCCGTCAAACCCGGGAATGATCATAAACTTATTTTTTTTGATTCCTTGTAGAATTGCCTGTGCTACTAATTCGGGTTGTACTAATTTTGCAGAACCTGAAATCGCTTTTGTTTCTGCAGGTTTTGTTTTTTCTTCTTCCGCAAGTCCCGGCGTATCAGTATCCGGCGGACAAACCACTGAAACATTAATGTTATAAATTTTTAATTCCTGTTTTAATGCTTCTGAAAATCCAATGATGCCGAACTTAGTCATACAATAATTAGTATAACCGAAAACCCCAACGAATCCTGCTATCGAAGAAGTATTCACAATATGACCGCCATTTTTTTTCATAAACGGAACAACAACGGAACATACATTCCAGACAGAATATAAATTTGACTTCATCACTTTATCGAAAGAATCAAAAGAAATGTTCTCAAAATAATCCGGTTGCGCAATACCTACACAATTGATGAGAATATCAGGCGTTCCGTTTTTTGTAATCGCTTTTACAAAAACAGTTTTTACATCATTGATATCAGAAGCATCGACAGCATAAAAATTTATATTCTGATTGGTCATATTGAGCGACAGCGAAATATCAGCAACTGCACTTTCTAATTTGGAAACTGTTCTTGCAAAAATCACAATATCATTTCCTTGTTGTGCAAATTCTTTTGCAGTCGCCAAGCCAATACCTGTAGAGCCGCCGGCAATGAAAATGAGTTTATTCTTTACATCTTTCATTAATGAAATTTAGTTAAAATAAATACAAACAAAAAACCTGTCAAGTTTAAACTTAACAGGCTTGTATAATTAATATTTCACTAAATTATTTTTTGGGTCCTTTTCCATTTCCGTTTCCTTTGCCGTTTTCTTTCCACTTGTCTTTCCCTTTATCACCGTCCTTCTCATTTTCCTTTTCTTTGTATTCCTTCGGATAATAATTATTCCCGTTACCCGGATTAACTTTTACAACTTTTACTTTTGCAGGGCTATCATAAATAACCACATGCTTCTTATTGTAGATATACGGTTTACTATAATAGTAATCCAACTCAACCTGCCGTGCAGCACCTAAATTACCGGGTCCAAAAACAGACGGTAATGCAGAACCAAATATCCATGTATTGTTATTTGGATAAATATACCTGTCAGTTTTTAAATCATAATAAATATTCTGCTGCGGAAAATAGATATACCTCGTTTTAGCTTTGTAACCGTGTGCCGGTGCCCATGCCGGTGGTTTTGCCGTTACTGTTGTAACGAACACGAATGATAAGAGAAAAAAGATACCGGCTGTAATAATTTTATTAATGCTGTGTGTTTTCATAATAAGTTTGTTTAAGGTTATTTAGAAACTAATTATTCAAAGGAGACAATAATCGTGCCAATAGAAAATCTGTTTTAACAAAAAAAACCCTGTCAAGTAAACTTGACAGGTTATATTTAAAAATCTGTGAAATCAAATCAATCAGCCTGATCTGTGATTCTATTTTCCTTTTCTCTTACGTTCACCTTCATCTAAATAGACCTTACGAATACGAATAGACTTTGGTGTCAATTCCACATATTCATCGCCTTGAATGTATTCCAATGCTTCCTCTAAAGAGAATTTAGTAACAGGAATCAATTTCGCTTTATCATCTGTACCGGAAGCACGAACGTTCGTTAATTGTTTTTTGATAGTAACGTTCACTACTAAATCATCCTGACGTGAATTCTCGCCAATTACCATTCCGGCATACACCTGATCACCTGACTCAACGAAGAAACGGCCTCTGTCTTGCAATTTATCCAAAGAATAAGCAATCGCGTCACCAGTTTCTTTCGAAATCATAGAGCCATTGATACGTCCTTGTATTTCTCCTTTATGTCTGTCATATTTAATGAAACGGTGTGCCATTACTGCTTGTCCGGAAGTCGCTGTAATCATCTCCGTTCTTAAACCGATCAACCCCCGTGAAGGAATTTCAAAATCCATGATTGTACGATTACCTTTCAAAACCATATTTTTCATATCGCCTTTTCTTTGTGTAATCATTTCAATCGCAGTACCCGCTTTTTCTTCAGGTAAGTCTATTGTCAATTCTTCAATCGGCTCACATTTATGTCCGTCAATTTCTTTGAAGATTACCTGCGGCTGACCCACTTGTAATTCATATCCTTCACGACGCATCGTTTCAATTAAAACAGATAAGTGTAACACACCACGACCGAACACTAAAAATGAATCTGCTGTTTCACCTTGTTGTACGCGCAATGCTAAGTTTTTTTCCAATTCTTTGTATAACCTGTCTTTAATATGTCTTGAGGTAACAAATTTTCCTTCTTTACCAAAGAAAGGAGAATCATTAATCGTGAATAACATACTCATCGTTGGCTCATCGATAGAGATTGCAGCCATTGGTTCAGGATTTTCAATATCCGCTAATGTATCCCCGATTTCAAAACCTTCTATACCAACAATCGCGCAAATTTCCCCGGCAGGCACTTCATCCACTTTTATTTTTGCCATACCTTCAAATAACATCAGGTCCTTGATACGTGATTTTACAATCGCTCCATCACGTTTAATCAACGCCACCGGCATATTTGTTTTCAAGGTACCGCGAAATACACGACCTACTGCAATTCGGCCTACAAAAGAAGAATAATCTAACGAAGTGATTTGCATTTGTGCAGTTCCTTCCGCAATCTTCGGTGGCGGAATATGTTCAATAATACAATCTAATAAATCAACCACATTTGTCTTTGGTTGTTTGAAATCTGTACTCATCCAGCCGTTTTTAGCAGAGCCGTAAATGGTTGGAAAGTTTAACTGTTCTTCAGTCGCATCTAATTGATACATCAAATCAAATACTTTCTCATGTACTTCATCCGGTGTACAATTTTCTTTGTCTACTTTATTGATAACAACAATCGGTTTTAAACCCAAATGCAATGCTTTTTGTAATACGAAACGAGTTTGAGGCATCGGCCCTTCAAATGCATCTACTAATAATAAAACACCGTCAGACATTTTTAAAACACGCTCTACTTCACCGCCAAAATCCGCGTGACCTGGTGTATCAATAATATTGATTTTATAGTCTTTATATTTTACTGCCGCATTCTTTGCGGTAATAGTAATACCACGCTCACGTTCCAACTCATTATTGTCCATAATTAAAACTCCGGTATTCTCATGCTCAGAGAATGTTTTACATTCCCAAAGTATTTTGTCTACTAAAGTGGTTTTACCGTGGTCAACGTGCGCGATAATCGCAATATTTCTGATTTTTTGCATAAAAAGGAATTGATTCAATTTCGAGGTGCAAAGGTACGTTATTGTACACGTTTTTACTAATAATACACCTATTCACAATAATTTTTTGACTTTTAGTTTCAGAGTTTTAACTTTATAGTAATGTGCGGGGCTTTTGTTCTTATTATTTTTTAAAAAACTCCTTTTTAAACCCTAAAAATAGTTATAAAATAGATCTGAAATATAATTTATAGCCTTCCTTTATGGATTGTTCATAATAATATTTGTTCAAATAAATTGTATTTTTATTCTCTATGAATCCAATAGAAAAGATAATCTTGTTTTTTTGCCTGTCTGTTTCGTTCTCAGCATTCTCACAAGTTATTTTTCAGGAAAATTTTAATACAGCTCAGTATACTTCTTCTTGGAATGTATCTAATAAAGTAGAACAAGCATTGTGGTTGGGCACAGAAAATAGTAAATATGTGCGTTTTCATCCTAATTTTCAGAATCAATTTATGCAGACGCCAACTATTAATATTCCATCCGGAGATTATTATTTACTGTTCGATTGGAACGAAGCACAACAACAATCGGAAGATTCAGTGAATGTGCAGCTTTCAAAAGACAATGGTACTTCCTGGCAAACTATTTATTCTATTTACAATGGAAACAACAGAATTTGGCAAACAGATTCCGTTTTATTAAACAATATAAGTGGAAATTTAAAAATTAGGTGGACTTACTTTTCATCTGGAAGTTTTCCTGCTCAATATTTTAATTTGGACAATGTTCGTTTACAAAAAAATGTAAATACAGGTATAAAGAACAATATCAGTGAATTTGATTTTAATGTGTTTCCAAATCCCGGCAATGGCCTGTTTCAACTAAAAATCTCAAATCCAAAAAATATAAAAGGATTGATTTCTATTTTCGATACTATAGGCACGTTGGTTTTTGAAAATAATATTCCAATCGTCAACCAATCTTTATTACAAGTCAATCTAACCTCTTTAAGTAAGGGAACGTATGTTATACTTGCAAAAACAGATAAATATACATTCTCAAAAAATATAATACTTCAATAAATTTTACAAAAAAATGAAATCCAGAATATTATTTTTACTGATTTGTTTTTTATTATGTGGTGATAAAATGAATGGAAAGGCTGTTGGTACTTTTTATAATTTTAATTTACAATATACGGCATCACAAGTTCCAACAGCCTCTTACGACATCAATAATTTCGTAGTTAGCTGGAACGCAGTAACAGGAAAACTAATAATTACACATCAAAATAATCCTTCCAAAATAATCTGGCAGAACATTGCCGGAAAAGGGTTCTGCGGGTCAGCGCAAGGAAATGAAACCATTACAGAGAAAGCCGGTTCTTTCAGCATCACAGATATCAAAACAAACATTACACAAATACAAACGATAGAGTCTATCATACTATCAAATAATCAATTAGAAATAAAAGGAAAATTACTTTCTACCGTCAATACAAATTATACACTAAAACTTTTTCAACTATCATCCAATCAATTACATTTCGATTTCCAAACTGATAATAGCAATTTCAATCGTTTGTATTTATCTTATGAGTGTGATTCAACCGAACAGTTTTTTGGATGTGGCGAACAGCCTTCTAATTTTAATCACAAAGGAAAACGAGTGCCTATTTTAGTACAAGAGCAGGGTATTGGAAGAGGTGATGCTATTTCAGATAATGGATTGGTAAATGCCATTGTCAATCTTACATTGGGTGCTTCTGTGGGCGATGAATATACATCATACAAAGTGGTTCCACAGTATATTTCTTCAAAATCAAATGCGCTTTTTTTAGAAAACTATGAATACAGTGAATTTGATTTTACAAAAAAGAAGGAAATTCAAATTGAGTTGTATGCAAAAAAATTAGATGCTAATATTATTTATGCAGAAGATCCATACCAGGCTATTGAAGAATATACATCGTATTGCGGAAGAATGCAGCCTTTACCTGCATGGTTAAGCAGCGGAGCCGTGATTGGTATGCAAGGCGGCACTTCAAAACTCTATGATATTTGGAATAAAATGCAGACAGCAGATGTTCCCATTAGTGGTTTTTGGACACAGGATTGGGTCGGGCAACGAACTACAATAGTAGGTAAACAACTCTGGTGGAATTGGGAATTAGACAACGACAGATATCCGAACTGGAATCAACTATATGACTCTTTAAACAATAAAAATATTTCTTTAATGGGATATATCAATCCGTTTCTGGTGGATGTAACAAATGATAAATCAAATTACAGAAGAGACTTATATAAAGAAGCTACCGATCATAATTTTTTAGTTTTAAATAACGCAGGACAACCCTATCAAGTGCAAAATTCTTCTTTTACTTCCGGCATTTTAGATTTGAGTGATACGGCTTGTGTACATTGGGTAAAAGACATTATTAAAGATGAAATGCTAGCACGTGGTTTAAAAGGATGGATGGCAGATTTTGCAGAAGCATTACCCTTTGATGTGGAACTACACAGCGGTGAAAGCACCTCTACGTTTCATAATAAATATCCCGAAATTTGGGAAAAAATAAATAAAGAAGCTATCCGGGAAGCCAATGTAAAAGATACCGTTATTTTCTTTTCCAGAGCCGGATATACCAAAAGCCCTATGTATGCTACGTTATTCTGGCAGGGCGACCAGATTGTAGGTTGGGGTAAAAATGATGGATTAAAATCTGCTGTGACTGGTTTATTAAGCGGCGGTCTTTCCGGCTTTACATTGAATCATAGTGATATAGGTGGTTATACTTCTATTACTATCCCAGTGATAAATTATTTAGTGTTGGGCAGAAGTAAAGAATTATTGCGGAGATGGATGGAGATGGCAGCGTTTACGCCTGTTTATAGAACTCATGAAGGTTTAGGTCCCGATAAAAATTATCAGGTCTATCAGGATACATCGACCGCAAAACATTTTGCACGCAATGCAAAAATTTACCGGGCCTGGTATTTTTACAGAAAACAATTAATGGACGAAGCTGCACAAAAAGGTTATCCAATTTGTCGCCCTTTGTTTCTGGAATACCCAAATGATGCGAACACCTATAATTTATCTAATCAGTTTCTGGTTGGGTCGGAATTGTTGGTAGCTCCGGTCTTAGACCCAAATAAAACTACTCTTTCCGTATATCTGCCAAGAGGAAATTGGGTAAACATCTGGACCAATCAACTCATCAATAGTACAGGACAAAATTTTACGATTAGCAATTTATCTGATAGAGCTGCGGTATTTTATAAACAAGGTTCTGTTGTTGGCAGTCAATTCAAACAAAATCTTATCGCAGAAGGTATTAATTAATTTATGCAAAAAATTATTGAAACAGATATTGTAATTATTGGTGCGGGCTATGCAGGCATTGCCGCCGCTAAGAAATTACATGAAACCGTTAAAGATTTTATTGTGCTGGAAGCACGTGACAGAATTGGCGGCAGAACACTTACAGAAGTAATTGAATGCGGTGCAATTATAGATTTTGGCGCTGCATGGATTGGACCTACTCAGTATCATGTTTGGAATTGGGTCAAAGAAACAAATACGGAAACTTTTGATACTTACGATACAGGCAAAAATATTTTATCCTATAAGAATAAGATTTCTACTTACAAAGGTGTTATTCCAAAAATAGACCCAATCAGTTTGATAGATTTAGGATTGGCGATTAATAAAATCAATAAACTGTCAAAGCAGATTCCGATTGAAAATCCATGGACACATCCGAAAGCAAAAGAATGGGATTCGATGACTATGCATACCTGGATGCAGAAAAATTTGCATACTAAAAAATCAAGACATCTTTTTGATATTGGCATTCAAACGGTATTCGGAGCAGAAGCATCTGAAATTTCATTTTTACACGCCTTGTTTTATTGTCATTCGGGAGATAATATGGATGCGTTGATTTCTATTCAGAATGGTGCACAACAAACTATCTTAAAAAATGGAACACAAGGGTTATTAAAAAAAATAACTCTACCATTTGAAGACAACATCAGATTAAATCAGCCAGTAAGAAGAATTGAACAAGACTCAACCGGTGTTACAGTTTTTTCTGATGATTTAATCGTGAAAGCAGGAAAATGTATCCTTGCAGTACCGCCTGTTTTAATTGACAGAATACAATTTCACCCAATCTTACCACAACAAAAAGCGCAATTATTTCAGCGGATGCCAATGGGTGCAGCTATGAAATGTTTTGTTATCTATAAAACACCTTTTTGGAGAAAAAATGGTTTCAGCGGACAAATTGTAAGTGATGAATTTCCGGTGAAAGTTACATTTGATGTTGGAAATAAGGATGACGAATTTGGAAAACTGTTAGTTTTTGTGGAAGGAAATGATGCACGTAATTTTATCGATTTACCTGCTGAACAAAGAAAAAAATTAGTATTGAATAAATTAGTGAAATTCTTTGGTCAGGAAGCGGCGCAACCTCTGCAATATATAGATAAATGCTGGACAGAAGAAGAATGGACGCGCGGTTGTTATGTTGGCTTGATGACACCCAATACAATGACACAATTCGGTGATAAAATACGAACAACCTTTCAGCATATTCATTTTGCAGGAACCGAAACGGCTGTAAAATGGAACGGTTATTTAGATGGTGCTATTGAAAGCGGTTATCGTTCAGCGGATGAAGTTTTGAAAACAATTAATTATTAAGTGAAGAATTTTTTGAGCAATATTTATTTTATAGTCATGGCAGTTTTCTGCCTAACTTTTATTGCCTGTAAAAAAACATCCGACACAATTCCTGTCAACTGTTACAGCGGAGAAACAAAAATAGATACCGCTGTTTTGTTAGTCCTTGGTCAGTCAAATGCAGCAAATTTTGGAAAAACACTTTACACTTCTTATTGTCCTCAAACTATAAATTTTTATCAGGGAAATTATTATCCATTGGCTGATCCTTTAAAAGGCGCAAATGGAAGTGCAGGAAGTGTATGGAGCAGACTGGGGGATTTACTGATTCAGGAAGGCTTCGCGCATGTAGTGATTATCGCGCCGGCTGCTATAGGCGGCACTACTATACAACAATGGAAACCGGGCGGAGAGTTCAATCATCAGATTACAGAAACTATTACTTCATTACAATCGAAAGGACTAACAATTACTCACGTGCTGTGGCATCAGGGAGAATCAAATAATACAGTTTTGTATCCATTAGTATCTGCTGTTGAAAATGCACAGCAATATCGTACTGACTTTTTAGAATTGGTAGCACAACTACGTTCACTTGGAGTAGATGCACCCATTTTCCCCGCTATTACTACAAAATGCGCTACAATTACTATAGATGAAGAATTAGAAAACATACAACGAAAATTAGCCAATGATTCCTTGGGAATATTTAACGGACCAAATACTGATTTATTAGGAAGCGAATTCCGTTATGACGACTGTCATTTTAATGATAATGGCTTACATGTTCATGCATTGATTTGGGCAAGTATTTTATTATCACATTAAATTTATATGACATTTAAAGCCTTAAAATATAATCTATATTTCAGATAAGATGTTTCGTTTTCCATTTAAACTTTGATAAGTTTACGTTGTTTATTTACCTATGACTGTCAAGCCACTCCCAAAAATTGCCGAAGAAGAAATCACGCACATAAACGTTTATGGCGCAAAAGAACATAATTTAAAAAATATTGATGTGCATATTCCGCGCAATAAGTTTGTTGTGATTACAGGATTGAGCGGCAGTGGAAAATCATCTTTGGCATTTGATACAATCTATGCCGAAGGTCAACGCCGTTACATGGAAAGTTTTGGTTCGTATGCACGACAATTTCTCGGCAGTATGGAACGTCCTGATGTAGAAAAAATTTCAGGGCTTTCTCCTGTTATTTCCATCGAACAAAAAACTACGAATAGAAATCCCAGAAGTACAGTTGGCACTACAACAGAAATTTATGATTTTCTGCGTTTATTATACGCAAGAATCGGCGAAGCATATTCTTATAATACCGGAGAAAAAATGGTACGTTTTTCTGAAGAACAAATCATCGAAGATATTCTCAAAAAATTTAATGATAGAAAGATTTCCATTTTAGCACCTTTAGTTCGTGGAAGAAAAGGTCATTATCGCGAATTATTTGAAGATGTACGCAAACAAGGTTATCTGCGCGTTCGTGTAGATGGCGAAACCCAGGAGATACAACCAAAGATGCAAGTCGACCGTTACAAAATCCACGATATCGAAGTGGTGATTGACAGAATTAAGGTTGATAAAAAAGATGTGCAGCGTTTGCGTGAATCTATTGCGAAAGCACTGAAAGAAGGGAAAGGTTTATTGTTTATTGAGAATTTAGAGAGTGGTCAAACGACTCAAAGCCGTCAGACCAATGCTATTGCAACATACAGCAAAACCTTGATGTGTACGACCACAGGAATTTCTTATGAAGAACCATCACCGAATACGTTTTCATTTAATTCGCCGTACGGTGCTTGTCCTTACTGCAAAGGCTTAGGCGTGGTGAAAGAACCGGATTTGCTGAAAATCATTCCTGATAAAACAAAAAATATTATCGATGGCGGAATTGTGCCTTTAGGAGAATATAAAGAAAATTACACATTCAAAATTATCAAACAAATTCTCGGCGCGTTTAAAGAAAACATCAATCACCCGATTGAAAGATTATCAAAAGAAGCACTGGATTTTATTTTGTTTGGTAATGAAGAAAAACTAGAGGTCAATTTAGATTTTGACAAGAAAAATAAATCATATGCTATTCAGTTTGATGGCGTAGTGAACCAGATAAAAAAATCTTTAGAAAATGAGTCACCAGATGCATTACAGCATTGGGCAGAAAATTATGTGAGTGAAGTAAATTGTCCGAGTTGCCATGGCGCACGTTTAAAAAAGGAATCTTTGTGGTTCAAATTAGATAATAAAAACATCAGTGAAATTGCACGTTTTGATTTGAATGAATTAGAGGCGTGGACAAAATCATTAGATAAAAAATTAAGCAAGAATCAAAACATCATTGCAAAAGACATCCTGAAAGAATTACAAGACAGAATCGGTTTTTTATTAAATGTAGGATTGAATTATTTATCACTAAACCGACCAACAGGTTCATTATCTGGCGGAGAATCACAACGCATTCGTTTAGCTACGCAGATTGGTTCGGAACTGCAAGGTATCACGTACATCCTGGATGAACCGAGCATTGGCTTACATCAGCGCGATAACCACCGATTGATAAATGCATTGCGCAACTTAGCAGATATCGGCAATACGGTTTTAGTCGTAGAACATGATAAAGATATTATGCTCGCTTCCGATTACATTATTGACATGGGACCAAAAGCCGGTGCACATGGCGGCGATATTGTGGCGCAAGGTACACCAAAGGAATTCTTAAAATTAAATACCACTACTTCAAAATATTTAGCAAATAAAATCTCGATAGAAATTCCTAAAAAACGCAGAAAAGGAAACGGTAACTGGTTAAAACTAAAAGGTGCGAGCGGACACAATTTAAAAAATGTAAATCTCGAAATTCCATTAGGAACATTTACTTGTATCAGCGGCGTTTCAGGTTCGGGAAAATCTACACTAATCAATGAAACTTTATATCCGATTTTAAATCAGCATATTTATCGTTCTCCTTTTAATCCGATGCCGTACAAATCTGTTACAGGTTTGGAGTTTGTAGATAAGGTTATTGAAATTGACCAGTCGCCGATTGGACGAACACCGCGCAGTAACCCTGCAACGTATGTAAAGATGTTTGATGCGATACGAAATTTATATGCAAACATTCCCGAATCAAAAATCCGTGGTTATAAAGTTGGCAGATTTTCTTTTAATGTAATTGGCGGAAGATGCGAAGAATGCCAGGGCGGCGGCATGAAACTGATTGAAATGAATTTCCTGCCGGATGTATATGTAGAATGCCCGAAATGTTTAGGCAGAAGATACAACCGCGAAACACTCGATATCAAATACAAAGGAAAATCCATTTATGATGTGCTGGAAATGCCGATAGAAACTGCGGCACATTTCTTTGAGCATATTCCGTCTATTTATGGTAAAGTAAAAACATTAAACGATGTTGGATTGGGCTATGTGCGTTTGGGACAAGCAGCGACAACATTAAGCGGTGGTGAAGCGCAACGTGTAAAATTGTCGGAAGAATTAAGTAAACGAGATACAGGAAAAACGATTTATATTTTAGATGAACCAACAACAGGCTTGCATTTCGAAGATATACGTGTGTTGCTGGATGTACTGCAAAAACTAGTTGACAAAGGAAATACTGTTGTGGTTATCGAACATAATTTAGATGTGATAAAAGTTGCAGATTATGTGGTGGACTTAGGTCCCGAAGGCGGCCGCGGTGGTGGTGAAATTGTTGCCACCGGCACACCAGAAGAAATCGCAAAAAACAAAAAAAGTATTACAGGTGAATTTTTGAAAGAGGAATTGAAATAGCAATTTAAATGTTTTGTTTATAATATAAAAAAATTGTATGAAAAAAATAATATGGACATTATCCTTACTATCATTTATTTCTTGTAATAATTCGGGTTCGGCAACAGATAATAATATTGAAAAGAAAGAATTAAAGTCTGTAACATTTATTAATAACTTTATAAGCAATCATCCTGATTGGGATAAAAATAATATTCTAGAAGAGAACACTAACGATACATTTAGAATTGAGGTTACAAAACAAATTAAAAATGGATTACTTGATGACTTTCCATTAGAACTTGGCAATATTAACGAATATTCAAAAGGTAAATTTGCAGCTATTTTTAATAGCTATTATCAAAAAAATATTGAATATTGTGGGGTTCTGTGTAATATAAAATTTGATGTTGTTGGATTAATTAATGATAGTCTTGTGAAAAAATTACAAAAAGATAAGAAGTATATATTAAAGGGTACGTTTAAAAAATATCTAAAAAATGATTTTACAGATTACATGAAAAAATATGAAATGGTTAATCTATTTTTAGTAAACATAAATAGAGATGTACTTACAAAAGAAGTTGAAATTTGTTTAGGTGTTATATTATTAGATATTAGTAATGTTGAAGAATCAGCATCATTATGATTTTTAATATCCATACCCCTTCACAAACTTCTGAAACGGCAAAAAAATTGTCGGTTTTACATAGTACAAAGATAATAAAATGTAAAACACTTGATTGAATAACTCTTGCCAATCCAACACTTTAATTGTAACTTTAATTATGTCAACCACAGAAATACTGAAAAAAAGCTGCATCTTCTGATTGAGAAGATTGAAGATGAGTCTGTTTTACAGAATTATGAAGCTATCTTAGAAGATGAATTAAATCAACAGGAAGACTGGTATAATAAAATTCCTGAATCCGTTAAATTAAGATTACAAAAAAGTATTTTACAAGCAAAAGAAAATAAAACCAAAGATTTTAATTCCGTTATAATTTTAAAATAATTATTAATTTTAATAATGTCACTTAATCAATCAAATACTATTTCTGAAGAAATTTCAATATATGCTCAACAACTTCCAAAAGCTGAGCAGAAAGCTATTTTAAATGCATTGAAAAAACGAAGCATTATAGAACGTGCAAAGAAAATTGACAAATCAATTGTTGCGACAAACGCAAAATTAACTACTCAAGAAATTGTTGCCATTTGCAGACAAGTACGTACCCTCAAAAATAAATCTTTAAAATGATTCCTAAAGACAGAGTTGTATTAGATACAAATGTCTTTATTTCTTACCTTATCAATAATAAGTCTGTCCAATTATTATCTTTTTTCATACAAAAATAACATTACTATTTATAGCAGTAGCGAATTATGGAGTGAATTTTTCGATGTATTAAAAAAGAAAAAGATAAAAGACAAAATTCCATCTGCTTTTTGGAATGATAAATTTTTTTTAAAAGATGCAACAGAAGTTATAGAAATAGAAAAAACGTTTAATCGTGCGACAGACCCTGATGATAATTTTCTATTTGACATCGCCTATCAATCCAAATCTTATTATATTATTACTGAAGAACGTGCATTGCAAAACATGAAGCATGTCGGTAGAATTCAGGTTGTAAGTTTTAGAGAATTTAAAAAATTATTCAAATAACCTTACTCCTTCAAAAACTTCTGCACCGCAAAAGATTTATCGGTTTCAATAGTAATTAAATAAGCAGCACTGCTTAATTGAGTAATTGGTATTTCAACATTAACATCTGTTGCATTCAGATTTTTCGTCAATACTTCCTTTCCTGAAATATCATAAATACGCACACGCTGTATTTTTTCACCATTATACTTCGTATTCAGTTCCAGTTGTATTTTATCACTCGCAGGATTCGGGAAAATACGTACTAGGTCATTCATCACTTTCAATTCATTCAAACCTGAAACAATATCATTATTCTTTATGGTAAGATGTGCTATCGTCGCATTGTCTTCATCTATTACATCCAGTTGCACAGAATCTCTGCCAAAGACTTCAATCTTACCAAAACCATTTTTCATATTGTTGTTGCCAATACCTAAGCCGCCTTTATTCCACAACCATTTATTCAAATCAAAACCAATCTGCGACAAGATATTATTAAACTGGTAATAGATTTCCGTAGAGCTCACACTCAAACCGCTCGCATTCATTTCCGGCAAACCTGCATTCGTCCCATCATCAATAGCACAGCCATGAGTATCGCCACTTAGAACGATTACATTTTTTATCGCGTTGTCTTTTATATAATGTAAAATCTTTTCACGTTCATATGCATACGCACCAAAATAATCGGCAAAACTATAGGACATACGGAAACCTGTTCCGGCATTACCTGCAATATTAAACTCAGTGCCTTGTAGCAGCAATGGCAATTCCACCATCGGTTGTATATTTCTGTTGAACGGAACACCTGAAACAATAAATTTCCACGTAGCAGTAGAGTTTCGCAACCCATTCAGCAGCCATTCTAGCTGCGGATGATTTAATAAAGTATGTGTAGGATTGTTTCCGTCAAATGTCCACAAATTAGCAGATGCATTGTATTTAAGATTATTCCAACCGCCTGAATTGCTGCTGCGCACATCTATCACAAAAAATTCACAATTGCCAACTTTGAAAGAATGGTAGTAACCATCTGTATCATTCACCACAGGATAGCCCGGGAAAAAATCATGATATCCTTTAAAACAATAATCACGCATTTGTTTCGTGCGGGGATACAATTCAAAATAATTAATTAGTTTACCAAAATCATAACGGACTAAAGCTGCACCGCCTTTATTGTATTTGGAATTACCCCAGGTATCATCATCATCCGGCATGTATGCAATCGGAATTTTTTTCAGCATATCCCTGCATACAGGTTCTTCATTTCGTTTACGCCACGCGAGCTCTACAGACCCCCACGTTTCAGGATATAGCGAACCATAATATCTAGGCAACTGATAAGAAGGGTATGTGAAATCGCCCGAATGAATGAATAAATCCGGATGATACGCTGGCATTACGGCATAAGTTTTCATGTTTGCCGTTTCCTGACAAGAGCCAGTGACAAAGACTAAATGTGTAGCTGTACCAACCGGCGGAAATGTTTTAAAATGTCCGCTTACATTCTGAATAACTCCATTTATTCTGTACCTGAAATAATAATGTGTGGATGAATTCAATGAAGAAAGGTTTACAATTTTAGTAGTATCTGCACTCGCATCTGTTGCTGAGTTAATAGACTCATATATTGAAAACAAAGAATCCATACTATATTCTAAAATAAAATCTGTCGCTTGGCTGGTGCGAATATAAATACGTGCGCTGTTTTCTGTTACACCGCCAATCATTGGTCCGTGTGTAATGGTTTGTGCAAATGCGACAGATGCAAATAAACATAACAACAACGCCATTTTTGACTTGGAAATAAGCATTATGAAATTTACAAAATAAAAGTCAAGATATAAAACAAAAAGTCATTCTACATAAAATATTCACAAATCGAAGAAAACAACAAAGTATACCTAAGATAACTTCTTCCATATTCTATCTAATTATCTTATGCTAATTGTTTTATAGTTCAATCGCAGTTACATTTAACTAATTAAAATTCCAAAAATGGCAGCACCTGCACCTAAACTAAAAGTCCGTAATGTTCAGTTTAATTTTGACAAAGTAGAAAAACACTGGATTCTTGGCAGTTCCATCGCTACGCATTTTGTAAACAGCATGCATATTGTCTTTCCGGAAGGAGAAAAATTTTTCGTGCGCAGTGTCCGCAAGTTTGCAAAAGAAATTAAAGATGAAAATTTAAAAAGTGAAGTCAATAGTTTTTGCGGACAGGAAGGCATCCATGCACGCGAACATCAGCGTTTCTGGGAAGTAATGGAAGAACAAAACCTGAAACCGGATTGGTTTGCTAAGTTTTTAAAGACAACAGCATTTGCAGGAAAGTATAGCGTAGAAAATGTTACAGCAACTGTTTTAAATAAAATACAACCCCGTTTAGGTGATAAGATGTCTTTATCTATTACTACAGCATTAGAACATTATACCGCCATTCTGGCGAATGCTTTATTTCACGAGCCAATTGCCACCAATAAAAATATTGCACCACAAATGCTTGAGTTACTGCACTGGCATGCATCGGAAGAGATAGAACACAAAGCGGTTTGCTTTGATGTATTGAAAGAAGTGGATGATAGTTATCTGTTACGTGTTTCAGGAATGGGCATGGCAACGCTGATGCTTTGGAGTTATTTGAGTATCGGACAAATTTATTTTATAGTGCAGGATAAAGATAAAATCATTATAAAAATGCCGATTGAATCTTTCCTGTTATTCAGAGCAATTGTTTTTGGTGAAATCGGTAAAAACTTATCAAAACATTTACTGGATTATTTCAAACGTGATTTTCATCCGAATGATATTGATGACAGATATCTGATTGATAAATTCTTCAGCGATAAATCGTATGCTTAAAATATTTAATAGTCGAAGAATTTAAACCACATAGTAACATAGATTCATTTCTATATTAATTCAAAGAATTCTATATTATCTTAAAAAAAGAAAAATACATAGGAAGAATAAATTCTTTGATAGCCTATCTTCTCTATATATCTATGTGGTTAAAATTTACAATTAATGCGGTAATTTTTCCCTTATCAATCCATAGAACCATGTTCCTGCAACTGCGCTCAGCAGTGTAATGATTATGACAGGAAATCCTGCACCAATCTGTGCATATAATGGCCCAGGACAAGCGCCTGTGATTGCCCAGCCACAGCCAAAGAGCAAGCCACCAAAGATTTGCCCTTTACTGAAACTTCTTTTATGAAATTCTATTGTTTCTCCGTGTATTGTTTTCAGCTTAAATTTTTTAATTAAAAAAATGGATATCGCTCCTACAGCAATGGCACTTTCAATTACACCATACATATGAAACGATGCTACGTGAAACATTTCCTGAATACGGAACCACGAAATGATTTCCGCTTTCACCAGAATAATTCCAAAGAAAATACCAACAAACATGTATTTAAAGTTGTACCACCATGGATGTTGTAATTCTGATTCATTAATACACATGGTATCCAGTGAACGCACTTCAAAGTCTGCATTATTTTCTAAAATCTCTGCAGCATTAGTAGTGTCTTGTGTATTCATATTAAAACAGTTTAAAGATGAATGGTAAAACAAAATTTGAAACAAAAAAACCGCCTGCCATAAAACTACCGGTTGCTATTAGTGACGGCAACTGTAAATTCGATAAACCCATGATAGCATGCCCGCTGGTGCAACCGCCTGCATAACGTGTACCAAAGCCCACAAGAAACCCACCGAGCACAATAAAAATAAATCCTTTTATGGATAATAAATTTTGAAAGCTAAAAATATCTGTCGGCATCATTCCTGAGAAATCAGTGATACTCCAGCTTTGTAGAAGTGTTTTTGTACTTGCAGCAATTTTTATCGGTTCGGGATTTTTTAATAAAGTGGAAGCAATTATAGCACCCAGAAAAATACCTGTTACAAAAAACAGATTCCATGCTTCTTTCTTCCATTCATATTGAAAAAATGGAATTTTTGCAGGAATGAATGCCGCGCAAATATGTCTTAGTGATGAAGAAATACCAAAATATTTATTGCCGGACAATAACAACACGGGAACAACAAACCCGATTAATGGACCTGCTATATACCACGGCATTGGTTGTCTTAAATTATCTAACACAATTTTATTTTAAATTATCAAACCATTGAAATCTTTGTTTGCGAAATAGATTTAAATCCGCCTTTGATATTATTCAACTGGTGAAAACCACGTGCTTTCAAAATAGAAATCGTAATCACTGAACGATAACCGCCTGCACAATGCACATAATAAGTTGAATCACGGTTCAATGTATTTACCCAATCATTAATGTAATCTAATGGTTTGTTATTGGCATTTTCAACATGAGCTGTATCATATTCATCTTCTTTGCGAACATCTAAAATTATTGGATTTTGCTTAAGCACTTCAGCAAATTGTTCTGCTTCTATTGATATGATTACATCTGTTTCTTTATTGGCAACCAGCCAAGTTTTCATACCACCTTTTAGGTAGCCGATTGTATTATCATATCCCACACGTGCTAAACGCGTGATTACTTCTTCTTCCGTGCCTTCATCTGCAACAATTAAAATAGGTTGTTTTAAATCTGTAATTAACGCGCCAACCCAAGGTGCAAAATTTCCTTCCAATCCGATAAAAATGGAATTCGGAATATGTGCCTTTACAAAATCATCTTCACAACGTGTGTCTAATACCAATGCTTCAAACTCATTCGCTGCAGACTCAAATTCATCCGCACTTAACGCATGTAATCCTTTTTTATACACCTCGTCTATACTCTCATATCCTTTCTTGTTCATCAGCACATTCTTTGGAAAATATTGTGGCGGAGGCATCAATCCGTGCGTTACTTTATCTATAAATTCTTCTTTGGTTTTTGCCTGCAATGCGTAATTGTATTTTCTTTGTTGTCCTAAGGTACTTGATGTTTCGTTGCTCATGTTTTTTCCGCAGGCAGAACCTGCACCATGGCCGGGATAAATAATTAAATCATCATTCAGCAGTAAAACTTTATGTTGAAGTGAATCATATAATAATCCGGCTAAATCTTCTTGTGTCAGGTCTGATTTTACTGCTAAATCTGGGCGACCTACATCACCAATAAATAAAGTATCGCCTGTAAAAATGCAATAATCTTTTCCATTTTCATCTGTCAATAAATAACAGGAAGATTCTATCGTATGTCCCGGCGTATGTAATACTTTTATTTTAATTTTTCCTATGGAAAATATTTCTTCGTCTTTTGCAATGTGGGCTGCAAAATCTGTTTCTGCTTTTGGACCAAATATAATAGTCGCGCCTGTTTTCTTTGCCAGATCAATATGTCCTGAAACAAAATCTGCATGAAAGTGTGTTTCAAAAACATACTTTATTTTCGCATTATCTTTTGTCGCCCTATCTATATAAGATTGAACTTCACGCAAAGGATCAATAATTGCAGCCTCGCCAGCTGATTCGATGTAATAAGCACCTTGTGCCAAACAACCTGTATATATTTGCTCAACTTTCATTTTATATTCTACGATTATAAAGATAAAAAATACTCTACTAATATTATAGACTATTATTTTTATTTTTTGTAGCTTTAAAAAACAGTTCCACTCCTAACCTTGGTTGAACAGAATCAGGAGTTATTTCCATTTCTTCAATTATAAAATCTTTGGAAAACAAGTTTTGGTATTCCTGTTTGCTTCCTCCAAACGGCGGACTGCTTTCAAATTCTTTATCAAATAATAAACCCGCAAGTGTTCCTGTTTCTTTTAATAATGAATTCATCTTTGCGGCATACTCTTCTCTTCTGCTTTTTTCTAATGCACAAAAAAATGTTTGTTCTATGATAAAATCATATTGCCCTGTATGTTTAAAGAAATCACCGCAAATAACTGTAAGTTCTTTTCCTGCATAATCAGAAAATTTTTTCAATAATTGCTGTATTAAAGTTGCTGCAATATCTATTACTGTAATATTCTTAAAACCATTTTTCAGGAGATGTTCTGCTTCATATGCATTTCCGCAACCCGGAATTAAAATGGCTTTATTTTTACAGGTCATAGCATCAAAATAAGATTTTAATGGTGGCGAAACTTCACTCAAATCCCAGCCTGTATCTTTAATTTTCCAGCGTTCATCCCAGAAATCGACATCTAAATGTTCCGGTGTTTTTCCTTTACTGCATTTTAATTCACTCATAAAAATAATTCTTTTACGATGATAAAAATCCCCATGATTAATACCATGATACCAAATAATCTTTTCAGTTTCTCCCCTTCTGTTTTTTCAGATAATTTAATCCCGAGCAACATACCAAGAACAGCGATACTCGTAAATATAATAATCAATTTCCAATCCACTGCTGCATGAATATCTCCTAAAAACCCTATCAATGAATTAACAGTAATAATGATTAAAGAAGTTCCAATCGCGCGCTTCATACAATGTTCTTTCAATAAAATTAATGTAGGTATGATAAGGAAGCCGCCGCCTGCGCCCAACAAAGCTGTTAAAAACCCAACCAATAAAGCAACTAATGTTGTTTTAAAATTATTTGCATTCGGATTCGGAATTTTTGCAAAACAATCAACATCTTTTTGCTTCGCATTTTTTATCATAGAAACGGAAGCAAACAACATCACGACTGCGAACAGCAGCATCAACAGAATATCTTTTGTCAGAATATAATGCCCAATCATTAGAAACTGATCAGGCAGCAGTGGCATGATAATCTTTCGGGTAAAAAACAAACTGATTAAAGAAGGAATCAAAAAATAAACCGCTGTTTTTACATCAACTAACTTTTCCCTGTATTTCCTCAACGCACCGATAAATGCAGTAATACCCACCACAAACATGGAATAATGCGTGGCTTCCTGCATGTTTTTAATATGAAATAAATAGACGAAAATAGGCAACGCTAAAATAGTGCCTCCGCTGCCAACTAATCCCAGCGACAATCCAATTAATAATGCTGATGTATAACCAATTATTTCCATACGATTTGGTATAATCTTCTTATTTATAATTATTGTAAATTTACGCTTTGGTGTTATCATTTCCCATTTTATGATAGATAAAACGACATTTTACGTAATTGGTCTGATGAGCGGAAGTTCCTTAGATGGTCTGGATATCTGTTACGTGGAATTTCTGGTCTATAGTCCAAAGTCAATAGACAATAGTAATAGTAAAAATAATATTAACCATCGTCTATCGTCCATCGACTATAAAATCCATAAAGCAGATTGCGTTGAGTATGATTCTGTATTCAGAAATAGATTACAGGATGCACCAGGTTTGTCAGCGTTTGAGTTTGCAAAACTGCACACGGAAATCGGAAAATATTTTGGTGAATTAACTAAAGATTTTATTAAAAAAAATGAGATTGAAAAAGTTGATTTATTAGCATCACACGGGCAAACTATTTTTCATCAACCTGGTTTAGGATTTACTACACAGATTGGTTGCGGCGCACAGATTGCTGCACAAACAAATTGCAAAGTAGTCTGCGATTTACGTTCTTCTGACGTGGCCAACGGCGGACAAGGCGCGCCGATAGTGCCCGTTGCAGAAAATTATTTATTCTCTGATTATAAAGTGTTTTTAAATCTCGGCGGCATTGCAAATATTGCATTTCATAACCCTAAATCCCTAAAGGGACTTTCTGAGATTATAGCTTATGATGTTTGCGCTGCAAATACATTGCTGAATTATTTCGCCGGACAAAAAGGTCTGAAATATGATTACAATGGCGACTTAGCAAGAAACGGAAACATAAATAATGATTTATTAGCACAATTAAATGCAATCGATTTTTGCAAACAACCTTCACCAAAATCATTAGGCAGCGAACATATTTTTTCTGACTGGATTCCGTTATTTTCCGGGTATGAAATTTCGACTGAAGATAAATTAGCCACTGCTGTTGAACATATCGCTGTACAAGTTGGTCAGTCAATAGTCAATAGTCAATGGACAATAGACAATAAAAACTATCGGCTATCGACAATCGACAATCAAATTTTGGTGAGCGGCGGCGGCGCACTCAACTCATTTTTAACTGAACGCATCCAACATCATACAACATTAAAAGTGGTTGTGCCTGATTTTTTAACAGTTCAATACAAAGAAGCTTTGGCAATGGCGTTTATCGGTTTATTGCGAATTTTGGAAATTCCAAATTGTTTAGCTTCTGTAACAGGTGCAAGTAAAGATACAACTGACGGTGCTGTATATTTGCCTTAACAAATAACATCTTTACAATATAGAATCTTATCACTTATTAAGTATTACTTATTACTTTTGCCACATGGTTCTTGTCACAGGTGCTTCAGGTTTTTTAGGCGGCGAATTGGTAAAACAATTGGTAGCTAATGGTGAATCTGTAAGAATTATAGTTCGTCGTTCATCCGGCATCTTACATCTTTCATCCATAAAAGATAAAATTGATATTGTTGAAGCAGACATATTGGATGTTCCTTCTTTAGAAATTGCTTTTGATGGCATTGAAAAGATTTATCATTCTGCGGCAGTTATCGGATACGATAATTCTTTTTATGATGCGATGTATAAATGCAATATTGAGGGGACTGCAAATGTGGTGAATGTGGCACTGACAAAAGATGTAAAAAAAATTCTGCACATAAGTTCTATTGCTGCCATTGGCGCCAAACCCAATGAGCTCATTGATGAAAATACAAAATGGGAAAAGAATGAATGGACTACACATTACGGGATTACAAAGATGCTCGCGGAGCGTGAAATATGGCGTGGCGTGCAGGAAGGATTGGAAGCAGTGATTGTAAATCCAGGAATTATCTTGGGTGCAAGTAATAATGAACACAAAGCTACTACGCGCGTTTTCAAAAGGATTGCAGATAAAAAAATGCCGTTCTATTCTAATGGTACCAATGGTTTTATTGACGTAGAAGATGTCGCAAAAATCAGTATTCAGTTAATGAACAGTAATGTACATTCAGAACGATTTATTCTCATCAGCCAGAACAGTTCGTTTAAAGAATATTTTGAAAAAGTTGCAAACGAGTTAAAAGTTACACCGCCAAAAAAAGCGTTAAACAAAACACTTGGGAGATTTCTTATTTTTCTGGAATGGATGGCTTCTAAATTTAGCGATCGTAAGCGTGGACTGACAAAAGAAATTTTGAAAGTATCTGTAGAAAAATTTGAATATTCTAACGAGAAAATAAAACAACAATTGAATTACAATTTTATTCCATTGGATGAAACAATTCAAAAAATTGCACAACAATTAAAATAAAATGGACGAAGCAAAACGCAAGAAAATATTAGGCATTTGGTACATCATTGGAGTAGGTATATTACTCGGTCAGATTATCTTAGGTGGTATCACACGCTTAACCGGCAGTGGTTTATCTATCACGGAATGGCAACCTATCTTGGGTTTTATTCCACCATTAAATGAGCATGATTGGAATCTGGCGTTTATAAAATACCAGCAGTTTGGTCAGTATAAATTATTAAATACATCAATGACGCTTTTACAATTCAAACATATTTATTTTTGGGAATGGTTTCATCGCTTATGGGCAAGAACTTTAGTAATAGCAGCTACGTTGCCACTAATTTATTTCATTTATAAAAAGATAGTTCAAAAAGCAGACATAATTAAAATTGTGATTGCGATTGCACTTGGTGGCATTGCTGGTTTTGCTGGTAAAATTATGGTAGAAAGTGGTTTAAATCCCAACAGTGTATTGGTAAATCCTATAAACCTGATGTCGCATATTTTAATAGCAACGATAATTGTAATCTATGTTCTACGGGTTGGATTGGAATATTTATACCCCAAACAAGATGCACCGTACGATATGAAAAACAGAAAGTTATTTTTAATTCTGATTGTACTTGTATTTGTACAAATCGGGTTAGGTGCTTTAGTTGCGGGGTCCAAAGCTGCATTGATTTGCACCACCTGGCCTTTAATGAATAATCATTATTATCCTGCAGAAATAAACTTTGCCATAACTGATAATTATGAATTTTCTGTCAAACTATTATTACAATTTTTACACAGGAACGTAGCATACTTTATTTTTTTCTATGTCATCTTTATATTTTTAAAAACAAGAAATGTCAGTGCACAATTTCAGTTTCACCGTACACGTTGGTTTTTAATTTGCATGGTCTTATTACAAGTTTTATTAGGCATCTTTACGCTTATATATTCTGTGGGCAAAGTACCGGTTTTATTGGGTGTGCTGCATCAGTTGGGCGCATTTTTATTACTTATCTTTTCTGTGGAAGGTCATTATTTTATAAAGTACAGAGCAATAAAGTGATTCTTCTTTCTAACAATTTTATTATATTTACAATATGACCGCGCCTTCTAAAAAAATTGATTCAACAATTAAATCAACAAAAGCTAAGAAACTTAAAAAAGTTGATTGGTCTAAGTATTCCGGCGTCATTAAGTTAAAAGAAGACCCGTTAACACTTCAAAAAAAGTGGCGAGATGAGTGGAAATAAATTACTTCTTGATACAAATGAAATCTTATATTTATTAAACGGTGATAGATCAGTTCTTCTGCATGTAAAAGATGCTGAAATTATAGTCTCAATAATCACTGAAATTGAATTACTCAGCAGTAAGGAATTGAAAGAAAAAGAAGAACGTCAAATTAGAAAATTCTTAGATGACTGTTTAATATTAGATATTCTTCCACAGATAAAAAACAATTCCATATTATTGAGAAAAAAATATGGATTAAAACTACCGGATGCAGTGATTGTATTAACTGCATACACTTTTAATATTCCTATTATTACTGCCGACAAGAAGCTTTTTAAAGTGGATGAGATAGAAGTAATAAAGATTCATGCAAATGCCTCTTAATGCAGCTCAAAATATCTTCCATTACCAATTTAACAGATGCGCGGTTTTTCAGTGCTGTAGGTGCGCATTATTTAGGTTTCTGCTTTGATGTATTGAATGAAAGCAATATTTCTGTTGCCACAGCAAAGGAAATCACTAAGTGGCTGCATGAGCCGGTAATTATTGGTGAATTCGGCAGTCATCAGACAAAAGAAGAGATTGAATTTATTGCCAAAGAAATGGAATTAAATGAAATCCAGATTCCGTTTAACCATACACAAAAATTTGCGCTGGCATTCGATAAATTCCTGACAGTTGATAATTGGTCAGCTATTAATAATCAGCCATCCACAGATTATTTAGTATTGAAAATAAATGAAATAAAAAACCAAAAATTGAAAGAGTTTATTTCTACCAATAAAGTTTTTATTGAAACTGATTTTAATACAAATAATATTTTATCCATTATTGAAACCTTACAACCTTACGGCATTCAGATCACTTGTAAAAAAGAAGAAAAAGCAGGACTTAGTTTTGTAGATGAATATGCTGAACTCCTAGAAATGATTGGGTTCTCATAACAATTTAAAACACAAATACTTTATCGTAAGATTTTCGCGCAAATGCATTTTTTCATAGTATGTTTGTATTCCGTGCAGCTCTTCATTTTTATTCATTGCATAAACATCATTGTAATCTTTCAGAATCTCAGATGGAAATTCTGCCAGGATTTCTTTTGTAAAATTGTAAAGCGGATCGCTGTCAGTTTTTAAATGAATCAAGCCATCTTTCTTTAAAATATTTTTATAAAATGGTAAGAACTTTTTTGATGTCAGTCGTTTTTTAGCAT
>JAYVPA010000065.1:0-29068 GCA_043757615.1 Sphingobacteriales bacterium
GCGAGGTCAGGGACCTCGCCGACGTCCTAAACTAAATCCAGTAAAACTCCGTTACAGTGAAAACATAAACATGATTTTCAGACGGCATCTCTTTTTATCAGTTTTATTTTTGTTCTCCATAAATAATCTTCACGCAAAGAATGATTCATTGCAAGTAAAGAAATCTATGCTTGCCATAAAAAATCAGGCAGGTTGGTTTTCTTTAGGCATACGGACTACCCTAAATGTATTCAGCGATGATGGATTCGGCGTTGGTGCATGCGGGCAATTCAGAGTACACCTCAGCAATCGTGTAAACACAGATTGGTTTGCAGATTACATTTCCGTCAATCATGATAAGACGACAAGAAGTGAATATGCGCACATCGGTTGGTCAGTATTATTTTATCCCGTAAAAAAGTTACAATATCCACGATACAGAGTGCAGCCTTTTTTACTCGCGGGTCATTGTTTTGATTACAATAAAAAAACAATTCTCTCTAATCCTTCCATATCCAGACATCGATGGGGTGCAGCTGTACAAGTAGGAGCGGGCTCACACTTTCATTTATCCGAACGACTTGATTTAACTATCATGATGCAATACATGCTGCATCTCACTAAAGAACTGGAAGTAGAAAAAAATGAAGCAGCTTATGAAATTGTTGTTGCAAAAGGAAGAGCATTGGAAGGACATTTATTATGTACTGTTAGTCTAAACTATAAAATTGCAAAATTATGGAAAAAGTAAAAGTTGCAGCATTGTCATGCATGTTATGTCTGTTTTTCTTTTATGTAAAAGCAGATGAACCTTCAATTATAAGAAAAGGCTTATTGCGAACACAAATTACTATTGCGCCTGCGATTTTTTTTAAAAGCAAACAATCGTTTTTTTATCTGCACGGAAATTTTGAAGGATATGTTTCCAAAAAAATATCCATTGCCGGAGAAACGTATTTTAGTTTAGGAAATGTATCTTCTGCAAAGCCAACTTTTAAATTCAACCACAATATATTTTTCGGAGCGTCGTATCATTTCACTAAAAAAAATAATGATTTCTATCTTGGTTTGCAGCCAGGGATTTCGATTACAAAACTTGTTACCTCTTCTGATAATTTACAACACACCAAAACAGGTATAAACCCTGTGGTTGCTGCGGTTATCGGATATAATTATTACGTAAATAAATATTTTCATTTCTTCCTGCAAAGCAGATTCATTGCAGGTCAACATTTATATGATGTCAGAAAAGATTTATCGGAATTTCGTTTTTCTTCGGGATTAGGGTTTAATATCAATGCTATCAAAAAATAGTTTATGTTTGTAGTGAGTAAAAGTAAACTATGGCTACACTTTTTGACAAAACTACACAGGATGAAATGCTTGCAAGAATAGATAAATTATCGTCTGCTTCACAACGCAAATGGGGCAAAATGAGCGTATCTCAAATGATGAAACATATGAGCACTGCATTCGCTGTTTCAATTAACAAGATTCAGGTTCCAAAAGATAGGTTGTATGCTGTTTCCGCCAATCCGTTTTTTCGCTGGGTGATGATAAGAGGAATGACGAAATGGCCAAAAGCCATGCTGCCGGCACCTGAATCATTTATAGTAAGAGAGGATCCTGATTTTGATGTTACTAAAAAAGAATTTCTACAAAACTATAATGACTTTCTTCATAGTTCTGATTTTAGCGGACGTCATCCTGTATTTGGCGTCATGAGTAAAGAATTGTGGGGAGAAGCTATGCGAATCCATTTAAATCATCATTTAGAACAATTTGGAGTTTAATTTATGTCTGAAATAAAACGATATGACCAACGCGGTGTTTCCGCTACAAAAGATGAAGTACATGCTGCGATAAAAAATGCAGATAAAGGTTTATTTCCTCAGGCTTTTTGTAAAATTTTTCCTGACTTTTTAACTGGTGATTCAGATTATTGTGCTATTATCCATGCGGATGGAGCAGGCACGAAAAGTGTGCTCGCTTATTTATATTGGAAAGAGACCGGCGACTTATCTGTATGGAAAGGAATTGCACAGGATGCCATTGTAATGAATACAGATGATTTGATTTGTGTAGGCGCAACTACTGATTTTCTGATGTCGAGTATCATCAACAGAAACAAACATCTAATTAGCGGTGACGTAATAAAAGCACTGATAGACGGCACAAACGAAGTAGTGGAGATGATGAATGAAAATGGTGTGCGCATTTATCCTATGGGTGGCGAAACAGCAGATATGGGTGATGTGATTCGCACAGTGTCTGTAGATGCCGTAATGACTGCACGTTTCAGACGTGATGTAGTAATTGATAATGCACATATTAAACATGGTAATGTGATTGTGGGCTTAGCATCTTACGGGCAAGCTACCTACGAGACAGAGTATAATGGCGGAATGGGCAGCAATGGGTTAACCTCTGCACGACATGATGTATTTTCAAAGATTTATGCGGAGAAATATCCGGAAGCGTATGATGCAAATACTGATTACGAGTATATTTATTCAGGTTCAAAATTGCTGACGGATAAAGTAGAAGGAAGCCCATTGGATGCAGGAAAACTGGTATTGTCGCCAACAAGAACATATGCACCGATTGTAAAAAAAGTGATTGATGAAATTGGTGTACAAAATATCAACGGAATTATACATTGCAGCGGTGGTGCACAAACAAAAATCCTGCACTATATAGAAAATTTGCATGTTGTAAAAGATAATTTATTTACTGTTCCACCCTTATTTAAATTAATACAAGAAGAAAGTAAAACGGACTGGAAAGAAATGTATCAGGTATTCAATTGCGGACATCGTTTAGAAATATATGTTGATGAAAAATTTTCAGATGAAATTATTTCAATTTCCAAATCGTTTAATATAGATGCACAGATTATCGGTTATGTAGAAAATGGGGACAAGAAACAAGTGACTATACAATCGGATAAAGGAAATTTCGTTTACTATTAAAAACAGCATATGCCAACTATCAATCTGACAACAGAAATAAATTCTACGATTGAAATCTGTTTCGATATATCACTGAGTGTTGATTTGCATAAACAATCTATGCAGCATACAAAAGAAGATGCGATTGCAGGAAAAAAAAGCGGCTTGTTAGCTATGAATGATATTGTAACATGGCAGGCAAAGCATTTTGGAATTACGCAATATCTTAGTATTAAAATTTCCAATTATAATCGTCCGTTTATTTTCAGGGATGAACAAACAAAAGGTATTTTTAATTACTTCAGACATGATCATCTCTTTGAATCAAAAGATGGAAAGGTACTGATGACGGATGTTTTTGAATACCAGTCTCCATTAGGTTTTCTTGGAAGAATGGCAGATTCTTTATTTTTAAAAAAGTATATGACCAACCTTTTATTGCAGCGAAACAAAGTCATTAAGGAATTTGCAGAAAGTGATAAATGGAAAGAATTGTTGCAATAAGGATATTTAAAACAATTTAGTGAGTCTCTTAATACCGTTGTGTTTACTACAAGTTTGTATTAAATGAAAAAAAGTAATTATATATGTTACGCATGACAAAGATGGTCCGTGGTAGTTCTTTAGTGCAGACCATTTCGATTACTTTGAGAATGTTGCTAAAATTATATCTCTTAAACAAATAATAGATATAGATTCATCTGTGTTAGAATTAGCAGACATGCCTGTTGGTCTTTCTGCTACAAGACATACAAAAATGATAAATGGGAAATTAAAAAACAATAAGTATTTACTTCTCCTTTAGATAAATCTCAGCCAACATACATCTTGCACTGCCGCCGCCAATTGTTTCTATTGTTGGAATATTTACAGATAAAATAGTTGTATGGTTTTCTATTTGTACAATCTGTTTATCCGTTAAGCTTTTTAAGGATGTTTCCGACATTACTAAAAATGTTTTTCCTTCTGTATTTTTCACCTGCAGCATATTTCCAGCAAATGCATTCATCTGGTCAAATGTAATATCAATAATTTCGTGACCTGTATTTTCCAGTTTTTCTTTTACAAAGTTTTGCTCACTTTTGTCTTTTATACTTTCTAAACAAATCACTGCAAACGTATCTCCAATTGTAAGCATTACATTTGTATGATAGACTAAATTATCCTGTTCATCTTTACTGTAAAAACAAACAGGTTCGTATTGGATGGTTGTACAATAATTAATAAATAAATTCTTATCAGTTCTTGGCGACAGACACGCATAAGCAATTTTATTGAGATGATCAAAAATAATGCTGCCCGTACCTTCCAGGAATATATTGTCATTTACAGAACCGGATAGATCTTTTACTTCGTTAATAATAAAAGAAGTTTTTAATTCATCCAGAATATCCAGTCTTATTTCCAGTCTTCTGTTTTTTGTATTCATCGGATATAAAAAAATTGCTCCGTTTTCATGCATGCTGATCCAGTTGTTCGGAAAAATAGCATCAGGTTTTGCAGGTTCTGCGGTATCTTGTATAACGGTAACATTTATTTTATTAGCCCGCAATTTTTCTACATAGGCATCAAATTCTTCAATAGCTTTTTGTTTGATTTCTTCTGCTGTCAGGCCTTCTAGGGATTTTTGAAATGCGTTAGACACTGCTGTTTCATGGTTGAATTGAAAACTCGCTGGGCGAACCATCATCAGGTTAGAAGTATATTGTTCAGACATATTGTAAATTTAAGATTTATGAATTAAGATTTATGATTTTTTTTTTAATTAAAATTGTAACTTCATTGTACAATTCTATAATTCTCTAAATCAATAATTATGTCATTCTCCACTGCCGATTTATTTGATGCCAACGAAGGAAAAGTTCATGTTGCTATGCCCGTGTTTCAATCTTTCGGATTTAAAAAACTTTTTTCGGGGCAAATTTATACTGTAAAATGTTTTGAAGATAATACACCGGTAGGAGAAACCTTGCGTAATGAGAACGGCAAAGGAAAAGTGTTGGTGATAGATGGTGGCGGTTCCTTACGCTGTGCATTAGTTGGAGATTTGCTTGCAGCTGCAGCGATAAAAAATGAATGGGAAGGGATAATTGTTTTTGGTTGTATAAGAGATAGTGTTGCGGTAAATGAAATGCAAATTGGCATCAAAGCGCTGCATACAAACCCTGTAAGATCTGTAAAAAAATATCCGGGTTTAAAGCAAATACAAGTCGGTTTCGCGAATATATTTTTTGAACCTGATCATTTTGTATATAGCGATGAAGACGGAATTCTGGTGAGTGAAACTGCATTAATTTAATTTATTACAACGGCAAACTATCATCATAAACCTGTTGCTTGTCTTCCATATCATTGAATAATACCATAGCGGCAATCACGCGTGTTGGTCTGCGAAAAAT
The DNA here is from genome assembly GCA_043757615.1 of Sphingobacteriales bacterium. Classification (GTDB taxonomy): domain Bacteria; phylum Bacteroidota; class Bacteroidia; order Chitinophagales; family JADIYW01; genus JADJSS01. Next base: position 5,330 of record JAYVPA010000065.1, read on the forward strand.
CATCAGCAATAAGATTCCGAGTGCGATAAAAAAGTGAAGATCGTTTTTTGTAATAAAATAAAAAGCAGCATTAATAATGGCAGAACCTTCGAGTAATGCCATCTGAATAATAAAAGCACCTCTGAAAATATCCAGTTTTTCTCCTAATGTACTAACCGATAAAGCTGCTTTTGCCTTCATAAAAAATAAAAACCGCGCAGCTAAAACACCAACAAATCCGACTACAATACCAATAATTTCAAAAGGCAGGTTTTTATCCGGCATTACATCTGCTTGTTGTTTGATTAAATATCTGAACAGAAACAGTACAATAAAAACACCAAGACATAAAACAATGTGAAGTATGGTGACTGATCTGAATTGTGTTCCAACTGTATTGACTGTATCCTGATTTTCCATAGTATTAATTTTTAATAAAAGTATAAATTATTGCTGTTACAGTTTTCCAAAAAGTTCTTCCAGTCTTTTTACGCGATAATTAAACACCTCATTTAGCTTTTTGTCAACAAACATAATATTTGCTAAGCTGCCAAGTGGGCCGAGTGGAATTTTATAATGCACCACATCAGTAACTTCAACACCGCCTTCAATTGCTTCAAAAAAATGTTTATGATGCCAAAAACTATACGGACCAAAGCGCTGTTCATCAATAAAATATTCATATTCTTTTACCTGCGTAATTTCAGTCACCCATTCCATAGGAATGCCAAAAATCGGTCGAACTATATAACTGATAATCATCCCGGGAAACATTTTTTTATCGGCATCTTCAGAAGTAATCGTAAATCCCATTTTGGCTGGCGTAATGGCTTTTAAGTTGAGTGGGGAAGAAAAGAAATTCCAGGCTTCTTCCAAGGGTATAGGTAATTTTTGGATACACTTAATACTTTTCATATGTGTTTTGTATTGGCTTTAAGCTGTTATTCAAGATGTAATTTACGTTGATTTATTTTTATTTTGGCATACTGTCTTTTTAAATAATATGTGTTTTCTGCCGAAATTCAGATTATTGTATTGATTTAAAATATTTTATGTTGCGAATGCCAATTTTTGCTGACAACTAAATTGGTAAAAATTACATCTTTGTTTGTATATTTATGCTTGGAATGAAGACCAAAATCTATAAGCTATTTTTTATTTGTTCAGTAATCGTTTTTATCGTATCCTGTAAAAAAGAAACAGATATGGTAAATTTTGATTTCGGATATAACTATTACCCCGATGATTCCGGCTCTTATGTTATTTATAAAGTAGATTCTGTTTTGTATAATGATTTTGATCCAAGCAATTTGAAAAGATTTTCGTCTCAGTATTTAAAAGAAATTGTTACAGAACAATTTACTGACAATTTAGGTCGCAAAGCAAAAAAAGTGGAACGGTTTACAACCGATAGTCTTAATCATCCATGGATACCATTTAATGTGTGGTATATTGTAAAAAACAGTACAAACGTAGAAAGAGTGGAAGATAATGTACGTTACATCAAACTTACTTTTCCGGTAAGTGTAGAAAATACATGGCGTGGAAATAAGTATAATGTGGTTAATCATTTTCCATACCCGGATTTAAAATATACTACTACAAATTTTGACTGGAATTATACAATTAAAGAAATAAATAAGAATTATACGAATGGTACAATAAATTCGGATTCTACACTTACAGTAGTACAGGTGGCAGATTCCTCTAATGTACAGAAAGTATATTCTGTTGAGAAATATTCTAAAAATATCGGATTAGTATACAAAGAATTATGGCGCTTAGATGCCCAGTTAATAGATGATGATACATATGAAGATAATTCAGTTTTTGGATTCATATTAAAACAATATGCAATAGCATATGGAAAAGAGTAAACCTTTATTCAGAATTTCATTCATAACTTTTCAAATCAGCAAGTGAAACGTATCTATTACATAGCTGTACTATTGGTTGCTTTGTTAGTTTCATTTTTCACATCATGTAAAAAAGAAACAGACAGCAGCGATTATGACTATGGATATAATTATTTACCGGATGATTCAGGTAGGTATGTTATTTATAAAGTAGATTCTGTTATCTATAATGATTTTGACCGTTCCGTAAGATATTCGTCCATTTTTCTGAAAGAAAAAATAGGAGAGCAGTTCCGGGATAATTTAGGAAGGATGGCAAAAAAAATGCTGCGCTATTATTCTGATACATTATCAACGGATACATTAGCTACTCAATGGGAATTGTTTAACGTGGATTACATCGTGAAAACAGAACTGGTGGCAGAACGGGTGGAAGATAACTTACGTTATATAAAACTGGTTTTTCCAAATGATGTAAATAAAAAATGGCTGGGGAATAAGTTGATATCATCACCGCCGCCATATATCATTGATACATCCAATTACTTTTTAAATGACTGGAAATACACTATTAAGAACAGGGATAAATATTATGATAATGGTATAAGGATATTTGATTCTACTTTATTAGTTTCGCACATACAGGATTCATCCGCTATTACTAAAACATATTCTGTTGAACAATACGCAAGAAGTGTAGGGTTGATATATAAGGAGTTTTGGATAGTGACAACACAAGATTCTTTAAAAATACGTTTACAGTTCCCTTGGGAACAAAGAGCAGATAAAGGTTTTATATTAAGACAATACGCAATATACTATGGCAAAGAATAAATATACACTACTGTTTTTCTTACTTGTTCCTGTTTTCATTTTTGCGCAGACAAATCCGGGAAAGTACATCATCTATTTTAAAGATAAACCGGCAGATAAAAATGTTTCGACATTATTTTCTGATAAAGCATTGGAAAGACGTATGAAGTTTAATATTACTTTTGATGAGAGAGATTATCGTGTAAACGCAGATTATGTAGAACAGATAAAAAATAAAGCAGTTGTTTTAAATACATCCAATTGGTTGAATGCAGTTTTAGTTAATACAGAAATAAATATAAAAGAGATAGAACAATTGCCATTTGTGTCTTCTGTTGTAAAAGTTGAAAAAACCTGCAAAAGCGGAATCGCTTCTGTAGAACTAGAAAATGAATGTACAACAACAAACACAACTGAAACTTTTGAAGATAATTACAGTTCATCCTTTTCACAATTTCATTTATTGAATGGAGAATATTTACACGAACAAGGTTTAAATGGTGAAAATATGACCATTGCCATCTGTGATGCAGGCTTTAAACTTGCAAATACAAATGCTGCATTCTCTCAGGTTTTTTCTGAAAACAGATTATTAGGTCATTACGATTATGTGCATAATGATTCCACTGTATTTACATCATTCGATGCTGATCATGGTGCATTTTGTTTTTCCATAATCGCAGCATTAAAAAATAATCAATACATTGGTGCATCTTCAAAATCCAAATTTTATTTATTTCAGACAGAAAACGTTGACGGAAATAGTGAAAGATTACAGGAAGAATTTAATCTTGCTACAGCCTTACAACGGTGTGACCAATTGGGTGTAGATGTTGTAAGCATTTCACTAGGCTATACAACATTTGATGTTGCGTCTGAAAATCATGATACCTCTGATATGAAAAAAAATAATACACCGGCGGCAAAAGCAGTAAATATGGCTTCTTCAAAAGGCATGTTAGTAGTAGTTGCTGCAGGCAATGAAGGTGCAAAAGCATGGCATTACATTTCTACACCTGCGGATGCTGACAGTGCATTTGCAATTGCTGCCGTAGATATAAATGGTAATGCTGCTTCATTTAGCGGTTACGGACTGGCAACAGATACAAGAGTGAAACCAAATGTTGCAGCAGTAGGTAGTCCGACGGTTTATGTAAATACATTAAATCAGATTGCTTCAGGAAATGGAACGTCATTTGCCTGTCCGACTATCGCCGGTTTTTCAGCATGTTTATGGCAAGCTTTCCCCTCTAAAACAAACTGGGAAATTAAAACAGCCATAGAACAAAGTGCTTCGCAATATCTCACACCGGATAAACATGTCGGATATGGTATTCCTGATTTTTCGAAAGCGTACCAGATTTTAGTGTCAGCAACTTTTGTATCTAATAAAAGTCTTGAAAATGATTTATCAGTTTATCCAAATCCGTTTCAGTCAACTGTAATTATTGAACATCATGGAAACACCACAATACAAAGCGTTAATGTCTTAAACAATGTTGGACAAACAATTTACAGTGTAAATGCTCCTTCAGAAAATACCTTTGCTTTAAACGATTTGCCAAAAGGAATGTATTTATTACAAATAGTTACAAACAACGGCATGTTCATCAAAAAATTAATAAAAGATTAATTTGAATAGTGGCTGCAACTCGTTATTTTTAGTCAATCAAATCCACTAATGAAATTCATTTCTAATTTGCCGTTGTTTTTCTTTCTGATATCTTTTTTTAGTTCGTTTGCACAAGAACCAAAAGCAGAAATGTTTACGATAAGTGGTTACCTGAAAGATGTAAAGAACGGTGAAGTATTGATTGGTGCAAATGTATATGTAGATGGAAATGCAGTATTAGGTTCTACAACTAATTTATACGGATTTTATTCTTTGTCCTTGCCAAAAAGCACCTATAAAATTGGCTTTTCTTATTTAGGTTTCAATACGAAAATACAAGATGTAATATTAGATAAAGACGTTCGTTTGAATATTGAATTATCAGATGATTCAAAATCACTGGATGAAGTAGTGATTACGGATGAACGTAAAGATGAGAATGTAAAGAGTACTGTTTTAGGTAAAGAAGAATTATCTACCGACAGAATAAAATCTATTCCGGCATTTATGGGTGAAGTGGATATTATTAAAGCCATACAATTATTGCCGGGTGTGCAGGCGGCAGGTGAAGGCAATTCAGGTATCTATGTGCGTGGCGGCGGCCCCGACCAGAATCTTGTTTTATTGGATGATGCTATTGTTTACAACACGGGTCATTTGTTTGGTTTCTTTTCTGTCTTTAATGCGGATGCCGTAAAAAATACAACGCTGTATAAAGGTACAATGCCTGCAAATTACGGAGGCCGTTTGTCTTCCGTAATTGATATACAAATGAAAGAAGGAAACAATAAACGTTTTGAAATGGAAGGTGGGATTGGTATCATTGCTTCTCGTTTAACGCTGCAAGGTCCTTTTAAAAAACCAAAATCTTCAAAACCCGCCAAAGGTTCTTTTTTAATTTCAGGAAGAAGAACATACGCATTTGATATTGCACAGCCGGCATTAAAAAAAACAGATTTTGCAGGCACCAATTATTTTTTCTACGATTTAAATATCAAAGCGAATTACCAGTTTTCTGATAAAGACAGGCTCTACATAAGCGGCTATTATGGAAAAGATGTGTTCGTATATAACTCCGCGAAGAACAGCACCAACGTGAAAATTCCATGGGGAAATGCTACCGCTACGGTTCGTTACAATCACTTGTTCAATTCTAAATTGTTTATGAATACGTCTTTTATCTTTAATGATTATCAGTTTAGTTTTAGCGGCGAACAACTGGATTTTGGGTTTAAGGCAAATTCGGGCGTAAGAGATTTTAATGTGAAAACGGATCTGGATTATTACATCAACACAAAACATAAATTAAAAATAGGTGCCAGCTACACACATCATAAAATGACACCAACGCAGGCTAGTTTACGCACCGGTGATTCTAAATTTGAATCTACTTTAAATAAACGATATTCACATGAAATCGCTTTTTACGCGGACCATGAATATGATGTAAATGAGAAATTGAAATTTGACTTTGGTTTTCGTTTAAGTTTATTCCAACACATTGGGCCTTATACAAATATTACAGGCAATGGATATGTCGGAGAAGATACAACGTATTACAAAAAAGGAAAACCAATTAAAACATATGTCGGTCCTGAACCGCGTGCCAGTATGCGTTATGCATTCGGCAAAGATAATTCTATTAAAGCAGGTGTTGGTTTAAACTATCAGTATATACACTTAGTTTCAAGTTCTAACAGCACATTGCCGACAGATATCTGGGTGCAGAGTTCAGCCTATGTAAAACCACAAATGGCGCTGCAGTATTCATTTGGTTATTTCAGGAATTTTAAAAATAATATGTTTGAATTTTCTGCAGAAATCTATTTTAAACATTTATGGAACCAAATTGAATATTCAGAAAGCTATGTGGCTGATTTAAATATTGACCAGGAAAATGGTTATGTTTTTGGAAAAGGACACGCATATGGACTGGAGTTATTTTTAAAGAAAAAAATCGGGAAACTGAACGGCTGGATCGGTTATACACTGGCGCGTTCCGACAGAAAATTTGCAGACATAAATGACGGAAAAACATTCCCTGCTAAATACGACAGAACAAATGACCTGAGCATCAATCTCGGTTATGACATTAGTAAGGAATGGTCAGTCGGCGCTACCTTTGTGTATGCAACCGGTAATGCTATTACACCGGTAACTGGAATCGGGCTTGTTGAATTTTCTCCATTCTTTATTTACGGACAAAAAAATTCTATACGCGTTCCATCTTATCACAGACTGGATCTGTCTTTAAATTATGCGCCTGTGCCCAAACGCAGACCTAACCGGCGTTTCAAGTCAAGCTATAATATTTCTATCTACAATGTTTACAACAGAAAGAATACCTATTTTATCTATAACAAAGTAGAAGGCGATGTTAAATCCGGGAATTTAAAACAAACCGCAATCAATGTTTCTTTATTTCCTGTAATTCCTTCCTTCACCTGGAATTTTAAATTTTAAAAATGAAAAAAGGTATCACAAAATATATATTCTTGTTCAGCTGCATCGCAGTTGTTTATTCATTGCTGTCTTGTGAAAAAGAGATCAATCTTAAAGTACCCAATCCGGCAAGTGCTTATGTGGTAGAAGGACATATAGAAAACGGAATACCGCCATATGTTTTACTTACGAAAAATGCGGCGTTTTATGGCAATATAAATTTAAGCAATTTAGCTTCCTATTTTGTGAGCGGTGCACAGGTTACCGTGAGCTCAGGTGCAGATAGTGTTCATCTGGTAGAATACAGCGGCACATTAATACAGTCTTTACCGGATTCTGTTGCTATTGCCCTTGCGGCTCAGTTTGGTTTAACTATTTCCAGCGCCTCAGAATTTCCGCCTATCACTATATATACAGTGGGTTTAGCAGATATTAACTGGGTTGGACAGATCGGAAAAAAATATGAATTAAAGATTGAAGTTGACGGCAAAGAAATAACAGGAAGCACAACGATACCGCAACCTGTCTTCTTCGATTCACTTTGGTTATTGCCGCATCCGGACGCTTCTTTAGCAGATTCTTTTTTTCAGGTGTACGGCAGATTGCAAGACCCGCCTGCATCCGGAACTTTTTACCGTTATTTTACAAAAGCAGATAATGAAGCATTTCTGATAAATGACCGTTCTGTTTTTGATGACGCCTTAATCAATGGTGGGAGAATTGATATATTTATTCCGAAAGGACATCCGGTAGGAAGTACTTTCAGCGGTGATTTTAACAGGGATGGTTACTGGGATGTCCGCGATTCAGTTTGTACCATAAAATTATGTGTCATTGATAAACCGCATTATGATTTCTGGCACACACTCGAAGCGAACCGGAACAGTCAGGGAAATCCGTTTGGTTCGGCAGTATACGTCAAATCAAATGTTATCGGTGCGTATGGTGTATGGGGCGGCTATGGCAGTATTACAGGTAGTTTTGTTAGAGTACCGTAAGATTGTCTGCATCTGTTTATCAATCCTTCTCTAACATGATGAGACCATTCCTCTTTTAAGATGCTTAGTATAGTGCTGTCTCTTCTGCCGCCGTTTGGCAAAAGTATATTTTGACGCAGAATTCCTTCTTCTGTACAACCGATACTTTTCATGGCAGCAATACTCCTTGCATTATTTTTATCTGCTCTGAATTCCACTCTTTCCATGTCCAGTTTTTCAAAAGCAAATTGTAACAACAACAATTTACAATGCTTATTCAATCCTGTTCCATGAAATGATTTTCCATACCAGGTGTATCCGAGTTGCAAGGATTTATTAGATAATTGAATATCATAAAAGCGTGTGCTCCCTGCATACTGCTGGGTTCTCTTATCAAAAACAATAAAAGGATATTCTGTTTGAGTTGCTTTTGCATCAATTGCGGTCCGGATATATTTCTTCAGGTTTTCTTCTCCGTTTGCCTGCTGAATGGAAAATTTCCAAAGCTCAGGTTCATAAATAGAGAAATTCAACAGGTTGGAAAAGTCATTTACAGTCAAGGGACGAAGCAATACACAATCGTCTTCTAAAATATATTCTTTTGAAAAATCCAGCAGCATAGTTTTTTATTTATACAACCCAGGAATAATAATTATGATTTTCGTCTAATTCAAATCCTGTTTTTGGATATAAATTATTGCCGATGACATTTGTCTTTGCAGTTTCCAGCATCATGCCGCAGCTCTTTGTGGTTCTGCATAATTCTTTTGCCGCATCTATTAATGCAACAGATATGCCTTTGCTTCTGTAATTATTATCAACAAATAAATCATTTAGTAACCAAAACCGTTTCATGCGTGTTGATGAAAAGATTGGATATAATTGTGTAAATCCTGTCAATTTGTTTTCTTCATTTTCACCAACAAAAATAACGGACTCATTCTTGTTTATTCTTTCAGATAAAAAAATAATCGCTTGTTCTGTGTCTGAAGATTTTTCATAAAATACACGGTAAGCATCAAATAAAACAGCTAACTGAGTTATATCTTCTATAGTTGCTTTTCTGATAATCATAGAATTCAAAAATAAATAAAAATATTTGTCTTCTTACGGATGTGCAATAATAAGTCGTAATGCACACGTAAAAAATGCTTGAGTACGAAAGTGTCCATATTTTCTATCCCATTCGCCTGAAGCCAGATCATCAGCCAATGCTTTAACTAATCTTTTTTCTGTACCATCAGTTAAAAAACCCCATGCTGATTGTGATAATCGAATACCTTTATCCAGAAAGGCTTCCGGTCTTCCGTAAAATGCTTCCTGAAATCCATCGATACAATCTAATGGTATCGGAATGGACTGAACTTCGCAGGAACCACCAAGTGTTTCTACAATGAAATCAATTTTAGGATAACGCAATCTTTCTACTTCAATCAGTTCAGGAAAATAAACTGCATTCCAAAAATGATTTAATGCATCCGGGTCAAATGTCATAATCAAAATCTGTTCTTTTGTTACTCTCCGTAATTCCTGTAATCCTTTTTTTATATCCGGCCAGTGATGTACTGTCACAATTGCCATAGATGCATCAAAACTTATATTATCAAATGGCAAAGCATCTGCAGCGCCTATTACAGCAGGGACTTTCTGATTTGATTTTCGTTGAGCACGCATTACAGAAGACGGTTCGACAGCTACTACATATCTGTCATCAGGTTCGTAAGAACCAGCACCTGCTCCAACATTTAATACAGAATTTGCATTACCTAAAGCTCTATGAACATAAGCCTCAATTCTCGGGTCAGTGCGTCTGTAACCAGAATATTTTTGACCAAGTTTGTCATAATTAAAAGCAGGATTTTCAATTTCCATAAAAAAATATTTCTCCTAAAAATAATGAATATGTATGTTAGAACATTCATAAAAAAACTTATGTCATTCTTTTTTTTAATTAAGAATGACATAAGCCACATACACAATATATATAAACAAGTCTTCCTTGTGCTTGTCTGGCGACGAAGCAGAAGACGTGGGGACAAATTAGTTTGGTGATACCGGCATTGCCATAGATTTGTTTGATTTTATAATATTACCATCCAGGTCTATGCTATCGCCATTCTTTAGTTGTACTAAATTTCCTTCTATTGGTTTTATCAAACCTAAAGGAGAAACTGTAGTACCGTTGTTTAAAGTTTGTGTTTTACTGATTACATTAGCAACACCATTCGTATTTTGCATCAACTTACCATTTTTTAAATAATAATTATTTTTTAAAATAGTATTCTCCAACGGTTTATTCATCGGGGTTCTGAACGTGTTTTTTTCATATGTTGATGAATCCGCCCATAGTTTACCTGATAAAGTTTTATTTGCAAAAACTGAAAATGCAAGGAAAAAAGCTATAAATAGCATGATATTGTTTTTCATTTCTGTCATTTTACCGTCGATATAATTTTTTTCAACTCTTAATTTCTTATTTAAAATGGCATAACAAAAATGAAAGAAATAGTTAAGTAATTCATTATATGATTTTAGCAATTAATTACATGATTTCAATATTGTAAATCGGAACAAAAAAAACAGTCCGAAGGACTGTTTTTTTATACATGCTATAAAATGAAATTACCACATCTTTGATCTGCTTTCTTCTTTATTATACATTTTATCACCTGGTTTTACACCGAATGCTTTATGGAATTCCGGTAAGTTACTTAGTACACCATTTACTCTGAAATTAGCAAGTGAGTGAGGGTCAGATAAAGTCTGCATACGCATAGTTTCTGGGCGCATATTTTCTCTCCAGATAATTGCATAGTTGATAAAGAAACGTTGTTCAGGTGTTAATCCGTTTATCAAGGGTTGTTTTTTTGTTCCAATAGCTTTTTTTAATGCATTAAAACTGATAATCATACCGCCTAAATCTGCAATATTCTCGCCTAATGTCAATTCACCATTTACATGCAAACTGTCACCTGGAAATAATGTGTAACCATTGTATTGTTTTACAAATTTACCCGTCATTTCTTCGTAGTTCTTTTTGTCTGTATCTGTCCACCAGTTTTTCAAATTACCTTCCGCATCATATTGGCTTCCTTCATCATCAAAACCATGCGTAATTTCATGACCAATCACCATACCAATCCCACCGTAGTTTACACCATCATCACCGGCAGCATAAAAGAAAGGAGGCTGTAAAATAGCTGCAGGGAATACAATCTCATTAATTAATGGATTGTAGTATGCATTTACTGTTTGTGGTGCCATGCCCCATTCTGTTCTGTCAATTTTTTCTCTGCCTAATTTAGATAAGACACGTAAGTTTTCTGCATACGCACAATTTAATACATTTAAAATGTGCGGCTGGTTGTTTACATCTGTATTTTCATATGTCCACCATTTATCAGGATAGCCAATTTTTACATCAATCTTCGCTAATTTTTCTAATGCTTTTGCTTTTGTTTCAGCACCCATCCATGTCAAACCGGAAATACGGTCTTTTAATGATGCTTTGATGTTGTCTACTAAATCAATCGCACGTTTTTTAGCATTAGGAGAGAAGTTAGTTTTTACATATTCCTGTCCAATTAAATCTCTTAGGTATTGTTCAGAAACAGTCGCAATACGTTTCCATCTTGGCTCTAATTTTTGGATACCGCTTAACGTTTTACCAAAGAAATTAAACCTTGCGTTGACCATTTCGGTATTCAACTGTTTTGCAGTTCCGTTTAATAGTTCAAATTCTACATAAGAAACCCATTTGTCATGAGGGATATTTGCAAACATCTCATTCACGACTTTGTAAAATTCCGGCTGACCAACAACTATCTCTTTAGGTGCAACTTTCATTTCAGCAAAGAAAGCATCCCAATCAATGTTTTTGTAATCAGATTTTAATTTATCTATAGTAAACAGGTTGTAATTTTTTTCAGGATCTCTTAATTCTACACGTGATCTTGATGCTTTAGCCAATGCCATTTCAACTTCCAGTACATTCTGCATTTGTTGATCTGCAGAAACTGTTTTATCTAAACCGGCAATATGAAATAAACTTTTTACGTACTCTTTATAAGCACTTAAGTTTTTCTGTGATTTTTCATCCGTACGTAAATAAAAATCTTTGTCAGGCAAACCTAAACCGCCCTGATTGACATACATTACATAACGGCTTGAATTTTTTGCATCTACTTCTACATAATATCCTAACGGTGAATTGACGTCGCGCATACCTAATCTAGAAAATACTTTTGTCAGAGCAGAAGGAGTTGTTGCATTTTGTATTTCAGTAAACCAAGGCTGTAGTGGTTGTACACCTGCTTTATTAATAGTTGCAGTATCCATAGCATTTCTGTAAAAATCACCTAAAATCTGAAGATTAGAACCTTTAGGTTGTGCCGCTTTATTATTTGCAGCTGTTTCCAGAATCTTTTTCACAACAGTACGGCTATTTTCATCCAATATATCAAACATCCCAAATCTTGATTTATCATCCGGAATCGGATGTGCTCTGCTCCATTTCTGATTTACATATTCATAAAAATTCTCAGAAGGTTTTACCTTATTACTGAATTCCATTGGTTTTATGGCAACGTCTTTATTCATGACAGGTTTTACCATCGTCATAGCATCAGACATTGTTGGTTTTGTTCCCGGAGTTGGTCTTACACCCGGCGTTTTCTTTACCATTGTTTTAGCAGCTGGTGTCTTTGTAACTGTTGATGTTTTAGTTGTCTGAGTAGTCTTTGCAACCGTTGTTTTGGTAATTTGTGCATTTGAGTTTAATGCAATCGACGCTACCAATAATGGCGTTAATAAATATTTGATTGTCATACTTGTTTATTGAATTGCAAAATTAGTAGAAAGAAGTGACTAAATATTACAAAATGAGTTAAATTTTGTCATTTACAACACGTCAGCAGGCTTTTCAGCAGACTCTTTCTTTCTCGTAAAATGCATCCAGATACGCTCGTGGAAATAGTATAAAGTTACTTTTGTGATTACTTCTGTAAAACCAATTTTAAGTGCTTTTGAATAATCACCGGTCCAGAATGAAGCAATAATGATAGTATCTAAAGTGCCTACAATACGCCAACTGATGCCTTTAATAACACTTCTGAGGTGAGATTCCTCCCAGAATTCATCTTTATTTTCGTAATTGGCTGATTCTTCTGCCGACAGATGTTTAGCAGATTCTTTTAATGTTAAACCCCATTTTACCCTAAACCACAGACGTTCATGAAAATAGTAAAGCAAAATTTTTGTAAATACTTCAGTAGCACCAATTTTTAAAGCGCTTTCAACACTTCCTGTAAAGATATAAGAAAGCATTATAGTGTCTAAGGTTCCTATAATTCTCCACGTTACACCTTTTGTGAAACTGATAAAATGTTTATCTTTTTGCATACTTAGTTATTCTATGGATTTAATAGAGTATAAAGATAGAGATTATTTCCAATTAAACAAGAAAGAATAAAAAAAAGCTTACCAGTTTGGTAAGCCTAAAATGTTTTTATTATCTAATATAATTTTTATAAAGGTAAGGCAGCAGTATGATCACCGTTTTTAAATCTGCAAAGAATATTAACATCCTGAGATGTAGAAGTTTTTAAACCTTGACTATTAGTAACAGTTAATTTTACTTTATAAATACCATGTATGTTGTAAGATAAAGAAGGTGTTTTTTCTGTAGAAGTAGTACCATTCCCAAAGTCCCAGGCATAAGTAACTTTATCTGTTGAAGTATTCGTTAGCTGAATCGCTTCAAATTCTAATGGATCATGACCAACAGCAATATTAGTGCTAAATGCAGCTTGTGGTTCATCGGGCGAATCAGCAAGATCTTGTTTATCACATGAAGAAAAAGCAAGTGTTAAAGTGATTAATACAAAAAGTAATTTTTTCATTTTGTGTTGTTTAGATTTAAAGATAAAGTTTATTTTATAAATAACGCAATCAGGTTGTAAATTTAACATATGACTTTACTTGTCTCAATGTAAAATCACAGGAAAATTTACTTCAATATCGGTTTCGCCATCTGCATTGGTAATGTCATTGTTAGATACATTTAATCCATTTTTATTTGGCTGATGTCGTAAAGTAATACGCAAAATTCCGTTTGATACAACGGCATTTGTTTTACATTCAAATAAATCTCCTAAAGGTTTGCCATTATCATCAAAATCCAGATAAGTAAAATTGGTTATCATATCACTCGGCATCGACTGATAAAAAAACTGATGTTCGGTATTTAAACTTTTTATTTCATTAGTGCTCGTATCAGCAGGAAAATTGCGTTCATCCAGTAATAATAAACTCGCATTAAAAACTTTTCCTGCAAGAATTTTTATGGTATCAATACTTGCCGTTTCTCCGCCATCACCATCTATGTCAGCAAAGATAAATGTTTGCGATAAATAAGGAGCAGCAGTGTCTGTTAGTGTCAGTTTTAAAGTAGTAATGAGTTCTTGTTCAGCAGCAGGTGTTTTCGGATCTTTTCTGCAGCCAATAACGAATACTAAAACGAAAGGGATTATATAAGATGTGAGACGTGGGATGTGAGGCATGAGAAATAAGATATTCTTCTCCATTCTCTTTTCTCTATTATTTATAAATTCCATATTTTTAATTCTTTATTCTCATATCTCATGTCTCAAATCCCATTTCCATCTACAAAAATGAATACTTCAATCTGAACGTTAAATTCCAGCCTAATTCATCTGAATAATATCTGAAACGGTTTAAGTAGTCACGATAGACTGCATTCGTAATATTTTCTCCTGTAACAGAAAAAGATAATTTGTGATGACTGTTTATTAAACAATCAAAACCTGTTTCTGCATTTAAAGTAGTATAAGAATCCGGTGCTATTTTATAATCTGTAATTAATGAAGGTGTTTTTTTCTGTTTAAAAACATGCTGCACATTCATTCCTAGGTGTACATTCTGAACTTTCTTAAAATCATGGTGCACATCATAGGAAGCCATAATTCTGTCCGACGGCATATAAATCAGATTATCTTTTGCGGTTGTATTCTTTCCTCTTACAATAGATGATCGAAATGACAATAATAGAAAAGAAGTTGGTTCGGAATTTACGGTTACATCTAATCCTAATAAACGCGCATTTGTCTGATAATACTGAAACGCCGGAAATGCGCCGCGTATAGTTAATACAGGATCAGGCAATGGTGCGAGGTAAATAAAATCATTAATCTTATCGATATAAAAAGTAATCTCAGCTCCAATATATTTTTTATAATTTGAAGTAACCGTGTTTACCCATTTTATGCCTTTTTCCGGTTTTAATTTGTCATTTCCAAATTCCAGTGCCGCTATACCATGATGCAATCCTTCGCTGAATAATTCACTGGCGTTTGGAAACCTTGAACTGTAAGAAACATTTGTTTGCAATTGTATATTCTCGCTGTTATTTTTCCAACTGCCGCCCACAGAAAATGCATAGGTATGAAAATTATAAACAGGTTTTGACAATACATTATTTTTGTCAAATTTATATCCATAAAAACGGGTGAAATCATAACGCGCGCCTGCTTCAATAATAAAATTTTTGATGCTGTATTTTTCCATATCAAAAATGCCAAAACTGTATTGATAATAATCAGGAATCAAGGGACGAATACCTGTTTCAGGATTGTTGGCATTGTGTTTGGCTAAAAAATTAAATCCTGCTTTTCCTTCGAGTTTACTGCTTTTTTTAAATTGGTTTATGCTTGAATAGGATGCCAGTAAATTGTTTGAAGTCAGATTCATATCTAAAGCGGGAATGCCGGAGCGACCGCCACGACGGATGTCATATTCTTTTCTGTTGTTTAGCTGAAATGAATACGTAACATCTAAATGATTCTGGTTCCGAAAGAACTTTATGATATTTATTTTTGCAAGGTGATGTGAAATTTTTTGTTTCGGATTTTGAATATCATAAGTGAATGGTTCTATAATAAGTGGTTTGTCGCTGCCAATAGCATTTTGTAAATCAGTAAGATTGCCGATGTGCGAGCTTTTTAAAATGCCTAATTCCTGGTGAAACAAAGAATAGTAAGCATTGAGATCCCAGCCTTTTTTCAAGAAACCGATTCCCGTGGAAAAATTTCCCTCACACAATCCTGTGTTTGTAAGATTGTAGTTTGGCGTTTGCTGATCGCCAAGATATTTATAAGTGCCTTGTAAAAAATATGCCACTTGTTTTTTAAAACCTTGTTCAACTTTTGCTGATGTTGTAATGCCGTGTCCGTTTGTTTGTCCAACTAAACTAAGCGATGCATTGATATGCTTTGTTTTTTTCAATAAAGGCGGTTCCATCAGCACCATGCCGCCCATGGCATCAGTTCCATATTCAAGGCTGCCAGTGCCTTTCACCACTTTTATGTTATTAGAAGCAAACGGATCAATTTCCGGTGCATGTTCAGAACCCCAGTCTTGTGTTTCTAACTTTACACCATTACTTACGATTGAAATTCTGTCGCCATACAAACCATGAATAATAGGTTTACTGATGGTAGTTCCGGTTTTTAACTGATTCACTCCGGCAACAGTAGATAGAATACTTCCTAAATCTTTACCTTCCAACTTCGTGAGTGTTTTACTGTCAATATTACTTACTGTTTGGGAAGTCTCTTTTTCAATTTTGGAAGCTGTTGTTATAATTTCTGCTAATTCCTGAATGTGATGTTCCAAATAAAAATTCTTTGTAATGCTTTTATCTATAGTAAGTACAATTGTATCTGATGGGCAGCTGATATGCTCAATTATAAAGGAATATTTTCCTGCGCAGATATTTTCCAGTTCAAAATAACCTGCAGAGTCTGCAGTGGCACTAACTTCTAATTCCTGAATATAAACTGTAGCATAATCTAAAGGAGAGTTGTCATGTTTATCTAAAATATTACCTGATATTTTAAATGTACAGTTTTGACTGAATGAATGAAGACCTGAAAATATAAGAAATAATAAAAATGATTTCTGCAACATGATTGCAAATGTATGCATTTAATTCTTATAATGCAATATGGTTGCAAGTTAAAAATATGTAAAGATTTTTTCTGCAGTGAGAATTATGGTATTTTCTTAGTTTGCTCTCTCTATAACATATGCCCATCTTAAAATTTTAAAGACATCGCTAAAGGAAGCACTTAATATGCAATCGATATCATAGTTGTTTTTGATGATGAATTCTTTAGCCGTGTATCCAATAATATTTACAATATGGTTTCCATCCTGATCATTCGGATCCGGGTCATAAGTTCTTATCTTATCCCAATCGCAATCGGCCATGGGCTGGTCAACAGAAATAATAATTGGAATGCCGGATGAAATGTATTTTTTGAAATTATTTAATTTTGATTCAGTAAAAGAATCGTCAGGATTATACACTTCAGTAGGAATGCTTATTTTAAAAAGTGTTCTGTCACTCAATAACGTTGGATCAAAATAAGTCTTTATTTCTTTAGCATCCCGGTAAGGAAATGTGGAGAAGGTAGTTGTGCCATATTTATAAAGAGCGAAGAACGCATAATCTAAATTATTGATACCATCGCTGTTCCCTTCATACAGGCTATCTGCTACCAGCTTAATAAAATTTTTCTTTCCCAATTGTTTCTGTAAATACTGAACCGTTCCATCTACAAACCCAAAAGATAACGCCACATCAGCAGTAGGATTTCTACCATTATTTTTAAATGCAATTTGAGTAGTTAAGTTTACATACGCCGATGCATAAGCATAGCAATTCGTACCCACCTGTGATGTAATTTTCGGTGTGTATTCAACTAAAGAAAATTGTTCGGGAAGAGTTTGACTTTTTAACTGAAATGAAAATATCAAAAGAAAAACAATTAAATAATGCTTTTTCATAAAATGCTTTTAGTAAATATAGGATAAATAAAACAACAGAGCTATTATAAAAAAAACTCCCGTTAAAAACGGAAGTTCTTGTATAGAATATGCTTTTGCAGTTTCTTTACTAACGTAAAAATATATATCATTTAATACGTCTTCGTTACATGACTTTACTGTTTACTTACATGATTTCCACTTTAATTGTATTGACCTAACAACCCTGTGATTATTTATGTATTTTACATAAATATATCAAATGTAGTGATGGATAATTTTAAAAACAGAAGTGATTTATATAAAAAGATGATTGAAGAAATTCAGGACTATGCCATTATTTTATTGGATAAGAATGGAATTATAATGAATTGGAATAAGGGTGCAGAAAAAATAAAAAAATATAAAGATTCTGAAATTATAGGAAAGCACTTTAGTGTTTTTTATTTGAAGGAAGATTTTGATGATCGACTTCCGCAAAAATTACTGAACGAAGCATCTTTAACCGGAAGAGCTATTCAGGAAGGTTGGAGAAAACGTAAGGATGATTCCCGCTTTTGGGCAAGTGTCACTATCACCGCATTGCATGATGAAAATAATTCAGTTATTGGATATTGTAAAGTAACAAGAGATTTGACTGAGAAAAAAAATGCAGAGGATAGTCTGAGACTTAGTGAAGAAAGATACCATCAGATGATTGCTGAAGTACAGGATTATGCAATAATTCTTTTAAGTATAGAAGGCATTATTGAGAACTGGAATGCGGGCGCAGAAAAGATAAAAGGGTATTCGAGTAAAGAAGCTATCGGAAAGAAATTTGAGATGTTTTATACCGATGAAGACAAGGCAGATAATCTGCCTGCCAAACTTTTAAATAGAGCAAAAGAAACCGGTAAAGCATTACAGGAGGGTTGGCGTGTCCGGAAAGATAAATCTAAGTTCTGGGGCAGTATCACTATTACTGCATTACATAATAAAGCAGGTCATGTTATCGGTTATTCAAAGGTTACGCGCGATCTCACCACTCAAAAGCTAAATGAAGAAACAACACTCAAGTATACAAAAGAATTGGAGATTCAAAATATTGAACTGGAACAATTCGCTTACGTTGCATCACATGATTTGCAGGAACCATTAAGAAAAATCCAGACGTTTGCAGATTTAATCCGAAAGGATTATAAAAATGAAGAGTTGGTAAAAACTTATTTCAGCAAATTAGAAACGTCTGCAAAACGAATGTCAGAACTTATAAAATCTCTTTTAAGTTTTAGCCATCTTACAAGCGGAAGTGATAGACCGGAAATGTTGAAAGTTGATTTGAACAAAATTTTAGATTTGGTAACCCAAGATTTTGAATTATTGATCAATGAAAAAAATGCGATCATTGAAAGTGAGATATTACCTGTTGTCGAAGGATATGAAACCCAGTTAGTTCAGTTATTTTCTAATATCATAAGTAATTCTATAAAGTTTTCAGACAAACAGCCGGTTATAAAAATAAGTGTTGAAAAAAGTCAAAAGGAAGAATTTCCAAATGTATTAAATGAAGTCAGTGAAAAAGAATATTGGCAAATAACCTTTACTGATAATGGTATAGGATTTGACCAGAAATTCAGTAACATTATTTTTTCTTTGTTCCAAAGGCTGCATGATAAAAACAGTTATGAAGGAACAGGCATCGGACTGGCATTATGCAGAAGAATTGTAGAAAATCATAATGGAACGATTGATGCACATAGTGAACTGGGAAATGGAGCAACATTCATCATAAGTCTGCCTGTTGTTAATGATTAAAATCTTATCTGAGGTTTTAATACAAATTTACACTTTATCTTCATTATTGCTTAAATGGCTATACGCATGTGCTGCTTCTGTTAGCGGTAATTGGTGCGAGATAAATCAGGAGAATATGCAAGATTGTTATTTGTATTTTGTGCAAAATGTCTGCAAATAAAAAAAACGACTTATGAATGTTTTCATAAGTCGTTGACTGCGTAGTGGGCGCACACGGGTTCGAACCGCGGACCCCCTGCTTGTAAGGCAGGTGCTCTGAACCAGCTGAGCTATGCGCCCTTTTTTTCAAAAGAGAGTGCAAAGATATTAAATTGTTCTTACTAAACAAGTATATGTCCGAAAAAACCGCGTAATATTTATGTTAAGATGGAATAAACGAAAGTGTTTACTCAGGAAGTGAAATTAATTATGTACGAAACGGAAAAAATTAATTTCACTGGATGGATGTTTCGGCGTTTAATAATATTGTCTAAGATTTTCTTATCTTCTTAATGTAATGAAGCCATCCTGACTCAATTTATTTGAATTATCCGTAGAATATTGAAGCATGTAAAAATAAGTTCCTTCAGGCAATGGTGATCCATTGTAAGTTCCGCTCCAGTCATTTTTATAAAAATCATTTCTGTATACTTCAATTCCCCATCTGTTAAAAATATTAATCTGGGTATTTCCTTGCGCACACGGGATTTCAAATACATCATTTACACCATCTCCATCCGGGGAAAATGAATTTGGAAGAATACATCCTTCAATCGTAATAATCACCCAGGCATTATCTGATCCATCTGCAGAACAGCCTTCACTTACAGTATCAGTTTTAAGTGTACTGCAAATCTTATAATTGAAACTGTCTACGCCGGTATAGCCGGTGACGGGTTTGTAAGAAATAGTTCCGTCACTGTTTAACATTGCCGTACCATGTGCCGGCTTAATGTTTATCGCATCATTTTTGCAAAGATTCAATACATCCTTAACGACGATATTATCGTTTTTTAAAACGTTAATATTTACAGATGTATTCGGCTCTGTTTCTGTGGAATCATTTATTGCATTAATTACGGGTCTTGTTTTTAAAACTGTTATAGTAATATACTCTGACACTGTTTGACACTCGTCACTTGCGGAAAGGCTTAGAACAACAGGACCTGTATAACCCGGTTGCGGACTGAATGTTACCTTGTACGGAGTGTCGGTAAGCATTGTATCACTTAGAGTTCCTTCACCTGAAATGATAGACCACTGACCCTTATTTGTATATCCGCTTACTAAAGCATCTGTTAACGGAATACTGCTAATGCTATTACATAAAGTAAAATCATTACCTGCTTTAACAAGTACACCGGGAATTACTTTTACTTCAACTGTATCTGTGCTGTAACATCTTGCATTATAAATTTTCCAAACAAATTTATAAATTCCCGGGATAAGATTATAAACAGAACAGGTAGGATTTACATCAGATGATAATGAAGCATTGTTGGGTCCGGAATATTGTGACCATAAACATTTATTTGTACCTGATGGCATGTTTGCTGTCAAAGCAACCGAATTAGAACAGGTAGTTGTATCACTACCGGCATTTGCGATGTCTGCGTTTCTTAAAACCGTAATCTGAACTTCATCACTCGATGCCGTACAGGAATAATTAGAGATGGTCCATAAAAATTTATACGTACCATCCGTTAATCCGCTTACTTTTGTTGATGGATTACTTGGAAATTCAATTGCAGGTATATTGGGGCCTGAAATTTCTGTCCATTTTCCAACCCCATTAAGTGGAGTATTAGCGTATAAAAATATACTGTTTACAAAACACATAGTATCTTCTTTTCCTGCATTTGCAAGTGTTGGCGGAATATAATTGTCAATTCTTTTTATATCAGATGCTGAACAGGAACCGTTGGAAATTGTCCATTGTAATATGTAAATGCCCGAATTAACATTTTTCATGGTAGCATTTGCTGTATTAGCATCAGGTAAAAACAATGCACCCGGTGTTCCTGAAATTACAGACCATGTTCCTGTTTCTCCCGGACCGGGAGCACTTCCCTTTAAAATAAATGAAGTTGCATTGCAATATACATCATCAGCACCCGCATTCGGAATCAGCGTGGAGGAGCCATTGTTTACGATGATATCATCATAGGATGAGGGACATCCTGCAAAAGAAGGAATAGTGTATCTGAATGTATAAGATGAATGTGGCAGTAAACCTGTAACATTTGCATTCGGACCTCCAGTTGTACTTTGTGTAATAGTTGAAAGTGGTCCTGATACCTGTGACCAAAGCCCGTTACTTCCTATGTTTCCATCTAATGACGTAGAAGATGAGTTGCACATGCTTTTATCACTTCCCGCATTAGCAACGGAAGATATTTTTATAGCAACATCATCACTTGATGTAGGACACCCCGCTCCTCCACTTACAATCCATCTGAAAATATGTGTCCCGGTTCCAAGATCAGAAACATTTGCTGTTGCAGATGTACTATTTAATATTGTTGGTGAAGACGTAGACCCGGTAACCCATACCCATTGCCCTGCTCCGGACACAGGCGTAGCTGCCTTTAATACCACAGACGTACTATTTGTTGAACAAAATGATTGATCCGGTCCCGCATTTGCATTAGAAGGTGGTGATGCAATATTTAGCAGAACATCATCATAATTTGCAGCACAAGCATAATTATCTATCGTCCATCTGAATACATACAGTCCTGTTGACAAATTGGATATAAGCGAAGAAGGATTATTAGCAGAACCAACAATGGCATTTCCATCACCTGAAATCTGAGACCAATGTCCGGTTCCGGTAAGAGGTGTATTTGCATTAAGAAGTACTGAATTTCCGCATTTAATAATATCAACTCCTGCATTTGCAATGGTAGCAGGATCAGATATAGTAATCAAGACAGTATCTGAGGTAATGTTTGAACAGCCATTGACGGAAATTATCCATGCAAATTTATAATTTCCTTTATGAACGCCTGTAATTATGGTATTACTAAGTGTTGGATTTGTAATAGTAACATCAGGTCCTGAAACCTGTTTCCATATTCCGTAACCATTCGCAGGACTGTTTGCTCTGAGCTGAATGACAACTGAATTTCCGGGCAGACACTGATCCGGTCCTGCATCTGCAAATGATGGCCCTGCCAAATTCCCTGTTGTAATTTTAACTGTGTCACTCGAAGCACTGCCACAACGATTAGAAATAGTATAAATAAATGTATAAAGGCTGTTAGAATGAAGATTTGATACAACTGGATTTGATATAGTATTGTTTGGAGTAAAGGAAACACCGCCTGGAATTACTGTCCATTTTGCTGTTTCATCAGCCCTAAATTCATTTCCATGTAATATTACAGGCGAGTTGTAACAGTAGGTTTTATCCTCGCCGCAATTTGCAGGAGTGACAGTTCTTCCCGGAATAATGACTTTGATATCATCATGATTGTCCGGGCAACTATTTCCTCCGCTTATCGTCCATCTAAAGGTATAAGCACCAGGTAATGTTCCTGATATATCACAAATATAATTATTGGGATTAACGAGTACTGCAGGATTATTACCTGTAACCTGACTCCATCTGCCAGCCCCCAAACCGGTTAACATGGGATTATTTCCGGCTAATTGTGTAGATGTGCCAGTACATAAAAAATTCTGAGCACTTCCTGCGTTTGCTCCTGTAGGAGTTCGGGAAACTGTGATATCTACAAAATCATTTACTGCTGGACACTCAGAACCAAATGAATAATTTAATTCGATACGGTACGTTCCGGGATAGTTTAAATCTTTTATTTTATTTTGATCTGTGTAAGGAGTAGGATATGAAAATGCTTGTACTGGTCCACTTACTATTCTATAATTTCTATACCCGTAACCTGTTGTTGTAACCGGTAAGGTATATTCTGTCACATTACAAGGAAGAATCTGGTCAGGGCCTCCATTTATGGTACCGGTTTCATATAACCTTATCCTTACCTCTGAATTCGACATACATCCTGAATTTGTATTGCTAATCTTATAGGCAAAAAAATATTCACCTGCTGTTGTAAAGCCTGTAACTAAAGTGGATGAATTATTTGGCGTATGAATATGCACCGTTACGGGGCCTCCTGTCTGAATCCATTCAACTGCTTCATTAGAAAACGATGGATCATTTCCTTTTAAGATTACAGACCTGGTTGCATCGCATATATACATATGAGAACCGGCATTTGCAAGAGATACATTTTGTGCAGCTACAGGAACAATTACAGATACTTCGTCATATCCTGCAGCACATGGACCACTAACCGTGTACCGAAATGTATAGGTACCAACATTTAAATTGGAAATAGTTAATATCGGACTGTTTGCATCTGACATAGTGGGTAGACTTGGTCCTGAAATGAATGTCCATATTCCGACTTGGCCT
>JAYVPA010000066.1:0-7723 GCA_043757615.1 Sphingobacteriales bacterium
GCAACAGGTGTAGTGGCTGCATTAACACCTGTTTGCACTATTCTTATCTGTGTAGATGTCGAAAAAGGCTGACCATTTTCTATTTGTAATTTTTGATACAAGTTTATTCCAGTTACTTTTTTGTATGTACCTGCAGGACCTCTGTTAGCATACAAATCATATATTTTTTTCCAAGATAAAAAATCCGCTCCTCTTGCATAAATCGCATCATTACTATCCGGTTCTGATCTGTTCATATAATTAAAATCCATGAAAACAAGTGAATCCTTATAGTTGATTAAATTGTACGTAAAATATAATTCATTTTTTTTTGGTGTTCCTCCAATATAACTATCAAGTGTGATTGCTCTGATGCCTGTATGTGCATATAAATTACCTTCATTGCTTCTTAACCGTCCGCCATTCTCAGTATAATAATCTGCATAATCCAATCCGCGTAACCCAAAAGTAGAATACGATAATTCAGTATTTAAACTTTCAAATGATTCTGAAAATGGCAATACCAATGGCAAGTTTGGTAATTGTCTGATAGTATAATATAAAGTATCATTAAACAGATTATTATCACCGGCCAGATTTGTCCATGCAACAACATTATAATTTCCAACAACACTTAAATTTTCATTTACTGCAAATTTTATGATTGAAGTATCATTACTTGTTATCACATCAGATAATACTGCTGTTTGTATCACACCTCCATTAACCTTATATGAAACAGAAACTGCATTTTGAGTTGCTGTACCATAATTTTTAATTATAAACCATAATTTTTCAGTTGTTGTCAATGCTGAAGTTGTAAATTTTCTTCCGCCTAACTGTTTACCCATTGCATATACCCCAACATCATTTAATGTTGTGCATACATTCGGCATTGGAGTGAAGGGCTTAGAAAAACTATGATTCCCTTCAAAACCATTATAAACTGTAGATATAGAATACACGTAATTTTTTCCATTGGTAAGATTATTTATTGTGTACGTCAGTTGATCTGTTTGTCCTTTAAGTACCAGAACGCTGTCTACAAACAGATAAATCTTATATCCTGAAGCACCTGCAACTGCCGGCCAGTTAATTTTTACACTTCTGTCACATACCGTATGATTAATCGACGGATAATAAATCTGAGCACCTACACTGAATGTGGAAGCCGAAACATCTATATTATTTCCTGATGTAATTTTTATTAAACATTGATTGCTTACAACAGACGGTAAAGTCCATGAATATATCTGACTGGATAACTGTATATTATTTACTACTGTTTGCCAGTTAGCACCATTATCGGGTGAAAATTCAATTTTTGCTAATGAGTCTATACCATTTGAATTCCATCGTATGGTCGTAGTTCCCGGATCGAGTATTTCACCACCATTAGGATGTGTTATTTCAATCTTTCTGTCCTGTGCATAATAGGATACCGCATAATTTTGTGGACCGAATGGTACTGATGTGCCTTTAACAATAATAGTATATATTCCTGCCGTTGGATTATCAATTGTTACCTGCTCATTTGTATTTACATAATCTATACCACGTAATGCCTGATTTTTTGGACGAGATGGATTTAATATCCATGGTAAAATGGTATCGCCAGCGGGTGTTACTATTTTTAAATCTAAATTATTGACAATAGATTTAGCTGCAACAGGATTACCTTCCTTATCTGTCCATGATAAAGTTGTTTTTAATTGTCTAGTATTTGCTGGCACCGAGATTGTTTGCAGTTTAAAACCATCCTGACTAACATTATCTTCAAAATATAACTGATTTGTTATGGTGTTGACTGCTCTTAAGGCATCTGGTTTCCCGAATCCAAAAATGTAATCAGGATAAGGATTTCCTAAATCTCTTGCAGTATTAATTAAGATTGCTCTTATCAGAGAAGAATTTGGTAATGATGAAAATTGTTGTTTATATTTTTGATGTAACAATGCTGCTAATCCCGCAATTTGAGGTGCTGCATAGGAAGACCCATAAACTCCCGAAATTCCATTATTGGGTGTAATCGTAACGACACCAAAACCTTTAGCCACCAGTTCGGGTTTTATCCGGCCATCCTGGGTTGGACCTCTCCCACTATTTAGCGCGATTTTTTCCTGATAATCTAACCAACCTACAGTTATAGCATTTTTACATCCTTGAAATCCGATGTCAACTGAACTAAATGTATCAGTCGCAATGGCACAATTGGCTGTTGCAGTATTACCAACTGCTACTACCGGTAATAATGTTGGATTTTCATATACCAGCTTATCTAAATCGGATGCTTCAGGTATATACTGACCGGATTCAAAACAATCTGTGTTAGAAAAATTATAAGAGTGATTAGATATATCAACAGAATAAAGTGATTTCCCTTCTGATATTTCTTTAACTATATCATTTAATATATCCCAATAATACATATTACAACGAGGAGCAATACCTTCTATTGTCCCGAAAAAATTTCCGCTACCACCAATACAACCTGCAACTTCTGTAGGATGATACATACTCATCAAAGAGTTTAGTTCTTTATCTACAACAGTATTTCTGTTGACAGGCAAATCTATATGAACCCCCACAACACCCTCATCCCAAATACCGACATTAACACCTTCTCCTTTTAAGTTATATCCATATGGTTGAATTTCCTGCACTTGTTTTACACCCATCATCAAAGCACCATCATATAATAACGGATTCTTTGCCGTATAATATTTAGTAATAAAATACACAAACGGGTACTGTGCCAATTTTTCTATCTGTTCAGCATTTGCATATGTTGAAAAATGGTGGTGCTTAGTATCATTATGCAAAATGCTAAGTCCAATTTCCTGTGCAATATCACTTAACTTACTTTCATCAATTGAAGGTGTATACAAAACAGAAACAGGAATAGATGATGAAACGGATTTTAATGGTTCATCAATTTTTGATTCTTTAGAAATATATCCTGTCTTATTTACCTGAACAGATTGCAGAATTGATTTTGTAGATGAAATATCTGTTGCAATTAAATAATAACCATCTCCTAAATAAGACTGGACATCAATACCTTTTTCAGTTAAAGAAGTTAAAGAATTATTTTTTGGGTGTATCACCAAATAATCTTTATTATCAAACCTGAAATTAGAAGTATTTATTTTAGCGGATGAATTATCAAAAACTGAAGGATTTAATTCTACTAACTGGAAACCGCTTTTGGAAAATGAATGAAACATAGTTCCAATAAAAAGCAGTAACAAAGTAAAGGTCTTTGTCATAAGGATTTAGATTTAGTATAAATATAAGATTTTCAGGTGAGAAAGCCAATTATTTCGTTTAAAACAGTATGTGAACTACTTCATTTCTACCAACGTAATTCCGTCACCACCAAACTGGTCATTTTCGAAACGAAACGACTTCACATGAGGATATTTCTTCAAGTAATATTGTACCGCTTGTTTTAATGCACCTGTACCACGACCGTGGATAATTTTTATATTATGAATACCATACATAATTGCTCTGTCCATAAAATTATCCAGTGCCGTTAATGCTTCATCCTTCATTAATCCCCGGATATCTAAATTATAATCGAATTCACTTTTTTCGAGTAATATTTTAGAAGAATATACATTACGTTTAATTTCTATATTCTTTTTATCATTTTCAACAAGAACCAGATTATTAAGTTTAGCTTTTGTTTGTATGTTTCCAAATGCAACCAATGCATTATTATTTTTTAATTCAAGTACTTCTCCAACTTCTGTTCCCTCTTCTAATTTTACTTTTGAACCAACTATTATTTTGTGTTCTGTGTTATCTGAATTAAAAACAGGAACATCATCTAATTTTTTTTCAATTTGTTCTCTGTTATCATCTATATAATTTCTAACCTCTAAAAATTTCTCTTTATTATTTTTTTGCTCTTTCCATGTACGCATTTCATTTTCCAGATTTCTGCTCTCTACATTAAACCTGTCTAATAAACGTGCTTCATAGTTTTTCAACAACCGTTTTTTTTCTTTCTCCAGTTCTTTATTTAGTTGCTCGTAGCTCTTCGTCAAATCCTGCAACTGCGATTCTTTTACCTGTACATTTTTTCGTAATCCTTTAATGAAATGTTTTTCTGTCTGAATATCCGTCAGCACATCATCCAATGCTTTTTTATTATCACCAATCTTAGCAGCAGCGTTTTTAATTATTTGTTCAGATAAACCGCTTTTCTTTGCAATCTCAAACGTAAAAGAACTTCCCGGCTGCCCTGTCTGCAACTGGTACAATGGCTTGAGTTGTTTTGTGTCAAACGCCATGGCACCGCTTTGCATATTTTCTGTATTGGCAGCAAATACTTTCAGGTTATTAAAATGTGTTGTGATAACTCCAAAAACATTTTTATGATGCAAATTTTCCAGAATAGCTTCTGCCATCGGGCCTCCTAATGCAGGATCAGTACCCATGCCCATTTCATCAATCAATACTAATGTTTTGTCATTTGCTTTCGATAAAAAATAATTCATGTTCGTCAAATGCGAACTATACGTACTTAAATCATTTTCGATAGATTGTTCATCACCGATATCTACAAATAAGTTATCAAAAACAGCTAATACAGAATCTTCCTTTGCGGGAATCAGCATACCAAACTGAAACATCAGCTGTATCAAACCAACAGATTTTAGAATAATAGATTTTCCACCTGCGTTTGGTCCCGAAATAACAACAATCCTATTCTTATCATTCAGGAAAATGGTATTATCTATTATTGGCTTGTTTTGTTTTTTATGATGATGAAACAAAACAGGGTGAACAAATTCACGCAGATAAATTTGTCTTTCTTTTGATATTTTCGGAAATGTACATTTATAATTAACCGCAAAATATGCTTTTGCACGAATCACATCTAATTCACTCATCAATAGCTGAAGCGATTCTATATTTTCTTTATAAGGTTGTATTTTTGCAGTGACATCAACCAGGATTTTATGTATTTCTCTTCGTTCCTCTAAATACAATTCTGTCAGTTCATTATTCAAAAACACCGTTTCGTTTGGTTCTATATACGTAATATTTCCGTTGTCACTTTCATCTATAATTAATCCTTTAATACTACGTTTGTATTCAGATTTTACTGACAATACACGTCTTCCGTCACGAATCGTTTCTTCCGTATCTGCCAATAAATTTTGTGATTTATGCTGCTGAAGGACACGCCTGAAAACTGAATTTATTTCCTGTATTTTTTCCTGTAGCTTTTTTCTGATTTTTGATAATTCTGGTGTAGCATTTTCTTTTACAATTTCCTTATCAATATCAATTACTTTTGAAATTGCAGAAATCAATCCAATTTCAAAATTGTATGTCGCCATTTTTTCTGACAGAAACGGATATAATTGCTGTCGTGCTTTTGGTGTAAAAAACCTGAATGTTTCTGCAACAGAACTTAATGAATAATATAATTCAACCAGTTCTTTTACATCCAGATAGTAATTATCAATCTTTAATTTTTCTAAAAAGGCTAATTCATTAAAACCATACTGCGGCAACTGCGTATCATTTTCAATAATTTCTTTTGCTTCTTTTATAAATTGTAATTGCTTATTTAATTCTTCTGAGTCAGAAAGAAATTTTTGCTGAGATAACAGGTTTCTGCCTAAACTTCCCGAACACAAATTCTCCAGTTCTCTTAAGATAAAAGGGAAATCTAATTTTGCTAAAATATTTTTAGGATAAAGGTGCATTATTTATACATTTTCAAGATAGAGTTTGTCAATAAACTATAAATCCGGTACAAATGTTCATCTTCTGCTTTCAGCAAATGCAGATGTTTATCAATAATTTCAACATCATTTCTTTTCGCAGGACCGGTTTGGGCATCCTTTGGTAAAATAGTATCAATTTTATGAATTGTTTCATGAATCAACGGCATTAATAATTGATAATCCAATTGATGTTGCTCACAATAATCCTGTGCAATGGCAAATAAATGGTTTGAAAAATTATTCACAAAAACGGCAGCAACATGCAAATGCTTACGCTGCTCATCCGTGTATTCATAAACTTTCTTACTGAGAAGACTTGCTAACTCTATCAACTGATTTTTAAATGCATCATTATGTGATGTAATTAAAAACGGCACTTCACTGATATCTATTTTTTTTGTTTTAGAGAAAGATTGAAGCGGATAAACAATACCGGTATTTGCAGCATTTTCAAATACATCCAATCCAACAGAACCTGAAGTATGTACCATTTTTACATCAGTCTTTTTTTGTAAAATATGATGTGATAAAGTTTTTATGACCTCATCTTTTACAGCAAAAATTAATAAATCTACATCAAGGTTTAGTTCATCTAAATCGCAGATATACATAGAATTGGACTGCCATGCAAGAATCTCTGAGTTATCGCAGGTCTGGCTATAAATTTGCTGAACGGTAATTCCTTTTTTTGAAAATGCTTTCGCCAAATGTGTTGCCACATTTCCACTTCCAATAAATGATATTCTCTTAAGACCTGACTGCAATTATATTTTTTACAGTGCAAAAATAGGGTATTTAATACGATTTCACTATATGGCTAAATTATAAATAGGCAGATCATAACCCGACGATATAATCTGCCCTTTGCAAAAAATGGGGAAACTAAGAATCGGATATTTATTTATTTAAAATACCTAATAATAGAATGAGTAATAAAAGTGTAAAATACCTGAGGGCATCAACATGCCTCTCTTTTGTAAGAAAGTCTTTCATAATTTATAGTTTTTGGTTTCACTAATATATTAGCATTTTCGTTATAAAACAATACCGTAATTTAAGTATATTTTTAACTCGTAATATCACAACTATCATTACATTTTGGGATGCAAACATCTAATCATAAATACATAATATAGAATTGATTTCTATTATCAGCTATTATCTGAATCAAATAACAGGATGTATTTTGCCAGACCTATGGCGCTTTTTACATTTAATTTTTTCAATAAATTCTTTCGGTGAGAATCAACTGTAGCCTTACTTATAAATAGCTTTTTTGCAATTTCATTTGTGGTATTTTCCTCACTGATTAAGCGCAGTATTTCCAATTCCCTCTTTGAAATTTTTTTAAATCTTTCGATGTCAACATCGCTAAGGCTTTCAATATCGCAAATGAGTTTATCAGTAGAGATATTATTCTCTAGTATTTTATTAATGTTACATCCTAATGCAAGTATGTATTTTGGAGAACCGTCTTTATGTGATTCTATAATTTTGCTGCATGCATATGTCCACTGCCAGCCGTTTGCTGTATTTAATAAATACATGTAAGAATAAGTTAAATCAGAATTACCGGGATTAGCAAAAAATGCAATTGCTAACGGAAATAAATGCGAAAACTCAGGATGTATTAATGTTTCAGCAAAAGATACACCTGCTTTTTTTACTTCTTCACTTGTATATCCAAAACATTTTTCTGCCTGTTGATTTACATAACAAATATTCCTCGCATCTATATCTAATATTATTGCCAAATAGGTACAACTATCACATAACTTTTTTAAAACAGATATATCATTTTCATAACTCCTGAATGCAGTAACAAAATATTCCAGTTTCGAATTAAGTTCGTTCATGGCATACCGAATTTCAGTTTTATAATAAGTCGAACATGACGGCGTATTTTACTAAACCAACAGAAGATTTAACATGCAGTTTTTGAATGATATTATTTCTGTGTGTATCTACGGTCGCAGCACTTATATGAAGTATTT
>JAYVPA010000067.1:0-7714 GCA_043757615.1 Sphingobacteriales bacterium
CATCAATTAATCAGCGATCAAAATGAAAAACAACAAGCTTCTTTATATACTTGCAATTGTTACCACAGCAGCCCTGATTGCTGCATACTTCATTGGAAAAAGCAGGAAAGACAGCGAAGGAAAAGAAATTGAAATACAAGCTGTTTCAAAACGCACCATAATACAAACCGTAACAGCAAGCGGAAAAATATATCCTGAAGAAGAAGTAAAAATAAGTTCTGATGTATCCGGTGAAATTATTGAGCTTACCGTAAAAGAAGGTGATATTGTTCACAAAGGTCAGTTACTCGCTCGCATTAAACCTGAAAGCTACCAGGCTGCCTTAGAACAAAGCGATGCACAATTAGATAATACAAAAGCACAATTATCTACGGCAAAAGCAAGGATAGCGCAATCGAATGCTATAGTATCACAGGCACAGGCACAATATGAAACTGCTCTATCTGCTTACACGAGAGCACAGGAATTATTCGGAAAAAAAATAATTTCGAAAGCGGATTTAGAAAGTGCTGAATCTTCTTACAAGACTTCAAAAGCAAATGTAGAAAGTGCTAAAGCTGATGTGGAAGCTGCAAAACACACTTCCGATGCTGCTTCGTATACTATCAAAGCAACTGAAGCAACGATTAAAGAAGCAAAAATAAACCTGAATAAAACAACCATCTATGCGCCGATGGACGGCATCATTTCTTTGCTGAATGTAAAGAAAGGAGAAAAAGTGGTTGGAACTTTGCAAATGAGCGGTACGGAAATGATGCGTATTGCAAACTTCGACAACATGGAAGTGCGCGTGGATGTAAGCGAAGGCGAAATCACCAAAGTAAAACTAGATGATACTGCAACCATTGAAGTGGATGCCTATCTTGACAGAAAATTTGTCGGCATTGTTACGCAGGTAGCAAATTCATCAAAAGGGGCTTCTTCCATGATGGTGAGTGCTGACCAGTCTACGAATTTCATTGTAAAAATCAAGATACTGAAATCATCTTATGAAGATTTATTAGCAGAAAATCAAAAACCATTTTTGCCCGGGATGTCAGCTACTGTTGATGTAAAAACGAAAACAAAAGCCGATGTTTTATCTATTCCAATCCAGGCTGTAACCACCAGAGATTCTGTGTATAATGGTTCTAATCACACCAAAGAAATTGTGTACCTAAGAAAAAACAATAAAGCAAAATTGCAGGAAGTAAAAACCGGCATACAAGATGATTCTTATATAGAAATTTCCGAAGGTTTAACAGGAAATGAAACTGTTATAACAGGACCGTATAATGTTATTTCCAAAGATTTGAAAGATGGTGACAATGTGAAAGAAATTGACAAGACAAAGAAGAAAAAAACGGATGATAAAAAAGAAGAGAAGGATTCGAAATAATTTATTCAAGTGAATTAAAAAAGGCAGAAATACTAAACATATTTTCGCCTTTTTACTTTTTGCAAAAAAAATTGTTAAACATCAAGCTCTAATGTTTTGATAGCATTTTTGCAGGCTTCCTGTTCGGCTTCTTTTTTATTTTTCCCGGTTCCGCTTGCACGTTCTTCACCGTCTATCTTCAACACAACAGAGAATAATCCTGTACCATTTGGCGAGTGATGTACAAACGCAATCTGTTTCTTTTTTGATTGTATCCATTCAATCAAATAACTTTTCGGGTCAGAAATATTTTTATGAAAATTTTCTGCATCAAAATCATTCATTAATAAACGCGATACTAAAATTTCCATATCGTGCATATTATAATCCAGATAAAAAGCGCCGATCAATGCTTCAAACGCATTGCCGATAATGTCCGGAGCTTCGTCCATTTGGCGTTCAGATAATTTATGACGAAGGTATTTTGGAATTCCAATTTCTATCCCTACTTTATTTAAGTTCTTACGATTAACAATAGAAGCTCTGGCTTTTGTCAAGGTGCCTTCATCTTTCTTTTCCATTTTATAATATAAAGACTCTGCTACACAAAAATTAATAACGGCATCTCCTAAAAATTCCAGACGCTCATTTTTTTCTTCTATTTTTTTTGTGAATGAAGAATGTGTTAATGCGCGAATATAATTTTCTTCTCCTTTTATGGGATATAAACTCACAAATTCATAAATATCTTTTAATAAAAATTTATCTTCTTTAGTTTTTTGCGGGAAAAATATTTTCTTTAAAAAAGAAATCATATTCACAAATTTAAAAGATTATAACAATATAAACACATAAAAATATTTTTAACCACATAGAAACATAGAGAATTAATTGAGTTTATCAGACAATTTAATTTTATCCGGATAGCCAAGAGTTACTCATAGTTTATTAATCGAAGATAAACTCTCAGTGTTTCTATAAAAACCTAAGGATTACTAAAATAGAAGGCTTAGAAAACTATGTTTCTATGTGGTTTTATTATTTTGTTATTCTTCAAAACGTCTGAAGATTATGGACGCATTATGACCGCCAAACCCAAAATTATTAGATAAAACAGTATTTACTTTTCTTTGTTGTGCCTTATTAAACGTAAAATTTAATTTAGCATCAAAAGCAGGGTCATCTGTAAAATGATTAATTGTTGGCGGAATGATATTATCCTGTATTGACATCACAGATACGATTGCCTCCACAATACCGGCAGCACCCATCAAATGACCTGTTGCAGATTTTGTAGCGCTGATGTTCAGGCTGTAAGCATGTTCACCGAAAAGCTGCTGTATCGCTTTTACTTCTGCAAGATCACCCAATGGCGTCGAAGTGCCATGCACGTTTATGTAATCAATATCTTCTAAAGGTGTATTCGAGTCTTCCAAGGCTTCAGTCATCACATTCACCACGCTTTCACCTTCCGGGTGCGGTGCCGTAATGTGGTACGCATCAGCATTCATGCCACCGCCTACTAACTCTGCATAAATCTTTGCATTTCTTTTTTGTGCGTGTTCCAGACTTTCAATCACCATACAACCGCTGCCTTCGCCCATCACAAAACCGTCACGTTCCAAATCGAACGGACGCGATGCTGTTTCCGGATTTTCGTTTCTTTCAGATAATGCTTTCATGGCTCCAAACGCACCTATAGCAACTTCTGTTATTGAAGCTTCTGAACCACCGACAACCAGTACATCTGCTTTTCCTAAACGGAGATAGTTCATGGCATCAATCAATGCAATGGTAGAACTTGCGCAAGCTGCCACGACAGAAAAATTCATTCCTTTAAAACCATACTTTATAGAAATGCTTCCACCAACCAAATCCAGCAAGGTACGCGGTACAAAAAACGGACTGAAATATCTCGGATTATTTCCATTCCGGAAATATTGAAACAACTCCTGTTGAAAAGTCTGAACGCCGCCAAAACCCGATGTAAATAACACACCGACTCTCTTCTTATTTAATTCGTGATAATCTAAAAGTGCAGCATCTTGTAGTGCTTCATCAGCAGCTACTAAAGCATACTGACCAAAAGGATCCAGTTTTTTCAGTTCTTTTTTATCAAAATGAGTTGAAGGATGGAAGTCTTTTACTTCACAGGCAATCTTCGTCTTGAATTGAGTTGTATCGAATTGAGTAATTTCTTTGCAGCCGCTTATGCCTGCTGTCAGATTTTTCCAGAAAGAAGATACTGAATTTCCAACAGGGGTAATGGCACCAATTCCTGTTACCACTACACGATTAAATTTCATCTATATAATTTTAAAAAGGGATATTACACTAAGTTACAAAAATCTATAAAAGATTTTTAGCATTTATCAGCTTAAAAACAGGATAACAAATGGTGAGAGTTAAACATTTGCTTCTAAATAAGCAATTGCCTGGCCTACTGTTTTAATTTTGTCAGCTTGTTCGTCAGGAATAATAATGTTGAATTCTTTTTCGAAATCCATTATTAATTCTACTGTTTCTAATGAATCCGCTTTCAAATCATTTTCGAAACTTGCTTCCGGGGTAACTTCGCTTTCTTCTACGCTAAGTTTCTCAACAATAATCTTTTTTACGCGCTCTGCAATGGTTGACATAGTCAATATATTTTATAAATTGATGTGCAAAATTAGAGTAATTTTTGATATTCTGTATAAAAGAAGGTTAAAATAATTTTTGAGTAATCCATTGAATATCAATATCTTTTTAAATTAATTAATCGAATGTTGAAAAACCACAGAATTTTTCATCTATTCCTTACTTAAATTGCATCAATCTATGGCCAAAAAACAATTTATTGATGTTGCTTTCGATTTCACTATCTGGGGTATTAACTCAAGCATGGAAGATTATCGCTTGTGCCTGCATCTAAATCAATATAAAAAATGGAATTTCAGACGTGTTCATGACATAGAATTTTACAGTCCGCAGATAAAAAGCGTTAAACACTTCAATGCCTATAAATTTAAAAATGAAACTGATTTCTATACCCTGGAACTTATTCAAAACAAAAACTCAGGTAATATCCTGATTCCAGAGCTGAAGAACATTGATTTTCTGTTTTTGTTAAATGGAGAAGAGGATTATTTTGATAGAGAAGAATTTACTGATGTATTAGCTAAAATTCCGGGTGTACAATCCGTGATAAAGATAGAAGTTAACTCATTAAAATCAAAACATAATTTATTAATCAGACATTTTAATGAACAATCCAAAAAGAAAAACTAAGATAGTAGCCACCATTGGTCCTGCCAGCAACAGTTATGAAAAACTGGTGGAATTATACATCAGCGGTGTAAATGTATTTCGCGTAAATTTTTCCCACGGAAGGCATGATGACCACGAACAGGTCATTCAACATATCGTAAGACTTAATGAAGAATACAATGCACACGTAAGTATTTTAGCAGATTTGCAAGGTCCGAAATTACGCACAGGTTTAATGCAAAACAATGCAATAATATTATCGGAAGGCAAAACTATTACTGTAACCTGTGAAGATGTAATTGGTACCAAAGATCTGATTTCCGTTACCTACCAGTATCTCGCAAAAGATATAAAGGTCGGCGAATTTATTTTGATAGATGACGGAAAACTGGAGTTGCAGGTAACAGAAATCCTGAATGAGAAATCAATTGAGTGTATCGTTATTTCGGGCGGAATTTTATCTTCCAAAAAAGGATTTAATTTGCCAAATACAAAAATCTCCTTGCCAAGTTTAACAGAAAAAGACAGAATTGATCTGGCGTTTATTTTAACGCAGCCTGTCAACTGGATTGCGCTGTCTTTCGTGCGGACTGCAAAGGAAATCGAGGAACTGAAAGATATTATTGCCAAACACGATTCTCCTTTAAAAATAGTGGCTAAAATAGAAAAGCCGGAAGCAGTGGCTAATATTGACAGCATCATTAAAGCTACAGATGCCGTGATGATTGCCCGCGGCGATTTAGGTGTGGAAGTAGCCATGGAAGAATTGCCGTTGATACAAAAAAACATCATAGTTAAATGTATACAAGCATCTAAACCCGTAATTATTGCCACACAGGTAATGGAATCCATGATTGATATGTCGCGGCCTTCGCGTGCTGAAATTACAGATGTGGCAAATGGCGTACTGGATGGTGCAGATGCTATAATGCTGAGCGGTGAAACTTCTGTTGGTAAAAACCCGGCAAGAGTTATCCAAACGATAGATAAGATTATCCGAAGAACGGAGATGGAAGATGAAATTTACCATAAACATCATTTTCCTGATAAGACATCGAGGAGCTTTTTGTCTGACGCAATTTGTTTCAATGCCTGCACTATTGCATCTGAAGTAAGAGCAAAAGCAATCAATGGTATGACGTACTCCGGTTATACTGCTTTTATGCTGGCGAGCAACAGACCTAAAGCAGAAATACATATTTTTACCAGCAATAAAAACCTGCTGAACACATTAGGATTGGTCTGGGGTGTCGATGTGTTTTTTTATGATAAGTTTGTCAGTACAGATGAATCGATAACTGATATTATTGAAATTCTCAAAAACGAAAATGTAATTTCTTCGGGTGATATCATTGTAAGTACTGCAAGTATGCCGATTACAGGTCGCGGAAGAACAAATATGGTAAAGATCAGCTTGATTTAATTTTAGAATAATTAATTTTTCAGAAATGAATAAATGGAAAACAGGATTTTTTACATTATTACTAATTGCCTTATTTTTATTATTAAAATTACAAATAAGAAATGCATTTGATACAATCGATAAAAGTTTGATTTCAACTTATACGCTGGTAGATCTTAATTTTATAAATAAAATTTTGCCTATTAAGGAAACTGATTTAAAACTTTCTGCGCTAGAAATAATAAACCAAGATTCTAATTATAATTATATCACAATATCTAATGATACTATAAATCTAAGAACATATGATATAATATTAGATGACAAAAACACACTATTAGAAATTAAACACAAGGACAGCCATTTTATTAAAGCAAATTAGGCTCCATTTTAAGTTGACAATCATTCATGTAATGTTTAAATTTAAGTGACTTTTATTCAACTTACATAAATCCCTGAAGCCAAGATTAATAAATTCCTTTCATCAAAATGTTTGAGTTATGAAAGGCTTTATATTGTTTATCTTCTCTTTAGTTTTTACTTTATCATCAGTGGATACATTTGCAAAAAAGAATTACAAAAGAATGCGTACAAATGGCAGTAATGTATATAGTGGTAAAAAGTATACGCATAAATGTCCCAGACCGCGAAAAATAATAAATGCAGTTTATTATTAAAATTAGGTTTTTTGCCGGTTTACTTCATACAATGCCATGGCTGTCGCTACAGAAACATTGTAGGATTCCAATTCGCTATTCATCGGAAGTTTCACCAGTTCATCTATTAACCTGACAACAGGATTGGAAATTCCTTCGTCTTCAGAACCTGCAATGATTGCAAGCGGTCCGGAAAGAACGGATTCATGAATATATTTATCGGCAGTACCATCCAGTCCGATAATTCTTATGCCGTTATTTTTAATATCTTTTATGGTTGCCTGAATATTATCCACGCGACAAAGTGGCAATTTTAATAATGCGCCGGCAGAAATTTTTACGGCTACATCATTTACCGCAGCACTTTCTTTTTTTGGAAAAACAACTGCGTGTACACCCAGGCCTAATGCTGTACGTGCCAGTGCGCCCAGATTTCTGACATCCGTTACATTTTCTAAAATCAGCAATAAAGGGTCTTCTCCTTTTGCGAAAACAAAATCTATGATTTCCTGGATATTCTGGTATTGAATCAATGAAGTAAATGCCAATACACCCTGATGATTTGCTCTTGATAAAGAATTGATTTTTACTTCCGGCACAAACTGGTAATAAACTTCCTTATTACGGCAAACCTGAATAATCTGTTTTACTACATCACCGGTTGCGTTTTTAGATAATAAAACTTTTTCTACTTCTTTATCGGATTGTAGTAATTCCAAAACCGGATTTCTGCCTGCTATGAGTTGTTGTTTCACTTGTTTAATTAATATGTGAGTGAATTAATGAATTACAAAGTTACAAAGTATATGCTTATAAATTTTATATCACAGAGTTACACGGAGCAATTTAAGTTATTAAAAAGTTCTTGCATAAAATCATAAAACAATATCTAATAGCACACAGATATTTAAGATAATTATGATTTAAAGTGAGGGATCCTAAAAATCACGTGTAAATCTGTGTCCTAGATTTTATTTATGATTTATATTCCGAAGTTTCGGAAGAAGTCTAAAGAAAAAAACTTTGTGTTTCTCTGTGATACAATTATAT
>JAYVPA010000068.1:0-7682 GCA_043757615.1 Sphingobacteriales bacterium
AATCATAAAAACATCTATGCGATTGGTGACGTTGCAGCAATGATACAGGATAAATTGCCAAAAGGCCATCCTATGGTAGCACCTGTTGCCATACAACAAGGAGAATTAGTAGCAAAAAATATTATAGCTCAATTAAAAGGCAAAGGAGCGAAAGCTTTTGAGTATTTCGACAAAGGCTCCATGGCTACTGTCGGCAGAAACAAAGCCGTAATGGAAAGCAAGGGTATCAAAATGGGTGGCTTTATTGCATGGCTGGCATGGTTGTTTGTACACGTAATGAGTTTGGTTGGGTTCAGAAATAAAATTACAGTTACTCTGGGTTGGTTGTATAATTATTTCACATATGACAGAACTTTGCGGTTGATTATCCGCCCATTTAAGCATAAAGAAGAATAGTTCGACAGGCTCACTATTCGACAGGCTCACTATTCGAGAAGCACATTATTTATTCACAAGTTCATTATATAAAATAAAAGCCGTTCTGAGTTGGGACTCAGAACGGCTAACCTAAAAACATAAAAACCCTGTACTATTATCAAACGCTTCCAGCGCCCATTTCTTACATATACTATCTATATACAAAACATATTCCAAAGCCTGTTTAGTTCCATGACAATAGAGTTTAATAAAATTTTAACATCTTTTAGAAATATTGAAATTGAGTAGACCTTGTTTTAATTATGTCTCTCTTTCAATACAGACAATACTTCATTGAGTGAAATATTTTTTTCTGCAAATAAAACCAGCAAGTGGAATAACAAATCTGCAGACTCATTTTTGAATAATTCATCGTTTTTATCTTTGGCTTCTATCACCACTTCCACTGCTTCTTCACCAACTTTTTGTGCAATTTTATTTAAGCCTTTACTAAACAACAAATTGGTGTAAGATCCTTCTTTCGGATTTATTTTTCTATCTAAAATAACTTTTTCTAAAGCATGTAAAAATGAATATTCATCTTCATTATTTTCATTCCAGCAAGTATCACTACCTTTATGACAGACTGGGCCAGATGGTTTTGCTTTAATTAAAAAAGTATCATTATCGCAATCTAATTTTATTTCAGCAACCTCTAAAAAATTACCGCTTTCCTCTCCTTTTGTCCATAAGCGATTTTTTGTGCGAGAGAAAAAAGTGACTTTATTT
Organism: Sphingobacteriales bacterium; assembly: GCA_043757615.1. GTDB lineage: Bacteria > Bacteroidota > Bacteroidia > Chitinophagales > JADIYW01 > JADJSS01. The sequence continues at coordinate 1,147 of JAYVPA010000068.1, forward strand.
GTTTCTGTTGTTTTTGCAAAACTTTCTTCATTCATGAAACCTAACATCAATACTTTTCCTGTCTGCACATCCTGAATGATAGCAGGGAGCACGCCGTTTGCATCTTTATTGAAATCTGGTGTCATTTTTTAGAATTATTGAATGATAGAATTGTAGAATTGTTGAATTGTTGAATTATTGAATTATTGAATCTAAAGATAAGAACTTAATTTATCAGTAAACCTTGTTCTTTTAGTTTCTGCACAATGCTGTTATAATCATCTTCGTATTCCCAGTAAATAAAACGTCCGTGCGTCGCAGTCGTCAGAATATATTTATCTGTAACAGACTGGATGCGGTGAATAGCAATCAATTTCTCTGTTGAACTTTCTACTTCTACTTTATCTAACACTTCTTTGTTATGATGATCATAGCCATGCATAACAAAATAATTTTTGGTGCGTACTTTTATAAAACTCATATTCTTACATTTATTCCTTTATTTTTCAAATATTGTTTTAATTCCGGGATTTTAATTTCACCAAAATGAAAAACACTGGCTGCCAAAGCAGCATCTGCATTTGCTAATTCAAAAACATCAGCAAAATGCTGTTGATTTCCTGCGCCACCACTTGCAATCACGGGTATTGATAAATTAGACGAACACCTATTCGTAATATCTAATGCAAAACCATTTTTTGTTCCATCGTGGTTCATGGATGTCAGTAAGATTTCGCCGCCGCCACGTTCCTGAATTTCTTTTGCCCAATCTTTTGTATAAATAGTTGTTGCTTCTCTTCCGCCTTTCACATACACTTTCCAATCGTCTTCCAGTTTTGTATCAATGGCAACAACGATACACTGCACACCAAATTGTTTTGATAATTCATCAATTAGGTTTGGATTTTTTACTGCTGATGAATTGATGGAAACTTTATCAGCGCCCGCATTTAATAATGCATCTACGTCTTGTATAGTTGAAATTCCGCCGCCAACAGTAAATGGAATATTTATTGCTGATGCAACTTTCTCTACTAAATTTACTAATGTTTTTCTGTTTTCTACTGTTGCCGTAATATCCAGGAAAACTAATTCATCCGCACCTTGCAATACATATTGTTTTGCCAATTCCACCGGATCACCGGCACTTCGCAAATCGACAAAGTTTATACCTTTAACGGTTTCACCGTTCATAATATCCAGACATGGTATGATACGTTTAGTCAGCAATGATAATAATTATGAGTTATGATTTAAATTGAAATTACTTATTTCTTTCAATGAAATTTTTCCTTCGTAAAATGCTTTGCCTACAATTGCAGCATAACAACCTATTTCTTTTAGTTGTTGTAAATCATCCATTGAAGAGACGCCGCCACTTGCAATTAATTTCAACTCTTCGTATTCTTCTAAAATATCTTTATATAATTCAAAAGAAGGCCCTTGCATCATTCCGTCTTTAGAAACATCGGTACATAAAACATAATCAATGCCTTCTTCAAAATAATAATCGAGATAAGAATAAATATCTTTAGTACTACTTTCCTGCCATCCGTGAATAGCAATTTTATCTTTAATGACATCTGCTGCCAATATCAATTTTTCTTCCCCAAATGTCCATATCCAGTCAACAAATTCTTTCGGATTCTTTACCGCTAAACTGCCCACTGTAATCTGATTTGCACCCGAGTCAAAGGCTTGTTGTGCTGCCTGTCTTGTTTTTATTCCCCCGGAAAAATCAATCTGCAGTTTAGTTTGGGATGCTATATTTTCTAATACTTTCCAGTTGATAACCTCGCCCTTTTTTGCTCCGTCTAAATCTACCAGATGTAAATGCGTAATGCCATTCGCTTCAAATTCTTTTGCTGCATCAACAGGGTTTTCGTTGTATATTTTTTTTGTATCGTAATCGCCTTTTGTAAGTCGAACACATTTACCATCAATAATATCTATTGCAGGAATAATAAACATATCGGTAAAAATAAAAAAGACTGCACAAATTGTGCAGTCTTTCAGTTTATTAAATTAAAACTTATTGAACTATTATGTTTTGAGTAGTAATTCCGTCATCACCAATGACACTCAAGAAATAAACACCTTTCTCAATGTTGTTAAGATTAACACGTTTAGAATTCTGTCCGTTTCTTACGGTCATTTCTTCGTTAAACAACAGCTGTCCACTTAAATTGAATAATTTAAGCTGATATGTCTTATTTGTTGCTGATGTAATTCTTATCTCAAATGAACCATTATTCGGATTTGGAATAATTGATAATTCAACATTAAGTTTGTTGTTTTTAATACCTGTTAAAACTGCATTAAAGTTTACTGACATAGTTGAAGGACAACCGTTATTGATGACTTTCACCGTATATGTTCCTGAACTTGTAAATTTAAAGAACGGTGATAATGATGTTGACTGCAACACACCTGCTTTATACCATTCATAACTTGCACCAGCAATAATTACATTACTGAATAAAGTATCACTGCTTTGTGTAATTGTCGGTGTACCAGGGGTTGGTTTTACAGTTACCGCTGAAGTTGCTGTATTTGTACATGAATTTGCAGCAGTTCCTGTTACTGTATAGGTAGTATTGATTGTCAATGCAGGTGTTGTTGGATTTGACAATGCCATTAAGCCGCCAGTCCATGTGTAAGATACTGCACCGATTGCAACAGGCTGTGCAGTTTGTCCAACGCAAACAGAAGGTGAAGTCACCGCTACTGTTGGCTTTTGTTTTATTGTTACACTTACAGACGTTGTTCCTGCTGTTGTACAACCTGTCAAAGTACCGCTTAAATTCACTGTTATTGCTGCTGTTGGTGTGAATGTTAATGAAGTGCCTGTTGTAGTTCCCGTCTGGCTTGATGTCCATGTATAATTATTCGCTCCGTTTCCATTTAAAGTTATTGCATCACCATTGCATACACTGGCAGGATTTGGTGTGATGGTTACTGTTGGTGCAGATGCAGAAACGGTCACTGTAGATACCGCAGTATTACTGCAACTTCCTGTTGTTCCCGTCACTGTATATGTCGTTGTTGTCGTTAATGCAGGAGTTGTTGGATTGGATCTTGCAGACAAACCACCTGTCCATGTATAGCCTACAGCACCACTTGCCTGTATTGTTGCTGTTGAACCTGAACAAACTGTTGGTGAGGTTACTGTCACATTTGGTAATGCTTTCACTCTTATTGATTTCGTAAACGCAACACTTGCATTTCCTGATTTATATGCTACCAGGCTTATCACATAAGTACCAGCCGAGCTAAATGTCGGAGTTACTGTTGTTGTTGAAATTGATGTACCGGGTGTACCGCCCGCAATTGTCCATCTTACAGAATCCGGAGAACCGGTTGATGCTGTTGATGTATTTGTAAATGTCAGACTACTGCCTATACAAACTGTTGTATCACTAACTGTAAATGATGCTGTAGCAGTTGGAGTAGTCGTTGTAACACTATAAAGATTCACATTATCTACATAAATATTATTAGCAAACAAACCATAATTTCTGAATGTAATTTTTACATTCTTATTAAAATAAGCTGCCGGAATAGACACAGAATCTTTCCTCCATTGCGCTGCTGAAGGTGTGAATGCTGCATTTTGCGCAGCGGCAGTCAACAATTGAGTTCCGCCTTTTTTATAAATACTTGTTGATGTGTTTGCACAATAATCTGTGATTAACACTTCCAAGGTATCATATTTGCTGGTTCCGTTATTTCTTAAATATGGTGCATAGGCAACATCAAATCTTAACCTTGGTGAAGTTGCAGCTGATAAGTTAATTATAGGTGAAAGAATATCACTCTTGCTTCCACCTGCATCATTATCATAATTATTGAAATACATACTTGCTGATGATGCACTAAAACCACCCGCAGCAGTTGTTCTTAGCCAGTTAAATGAAGAAGTACTGCTTATAGACCAGCCTGTGGGAGGAAAAATGGCACTTTGAAATCCTTCAGAAAATGGCAATGCACTGCCTGTTGGGGTAGCAACATTAATATAAGCTGTCCTTATTGTATCATCAAAACCTAATGAGTTAGTGGCTCTTAATGTTACCGCATATGTACCTGCTGTATTATATGTTATTGTTGGATTTTGTGAAGTAGAAGTGGCAGGTGTACCGCCTGCAAATGTCCATGACCAGGAAGTAGGTGAATTAAGAGATAAATCTGTGAATGTTACGGTATTCCCGGGACAAATTGTAGTAGTGTTTGCCGCAAAATTTGCAAACGGTTTCTGAGGTGTGGTATTACAAACAGATGAAGATGTTAGCGCCGATCTTAATGCATCTGTCGTCATAGTCGTTTGCAGTACGGTTCTCTGATCGGGTGTAAACAAAAACATACATGCATCATCTGTGTAATCCATAAAGTCTTCAAACAATTCTCCATTAGGACTTAAACCTGCACCACATCCATCTACCTGAAACGGATATGTGTTACATCCATAATTTAAGCCTTGTCCATCTCCTGCATTACCTTTTTGAGGCGGTGTATCATTACATAAGTCATCACCACACTCACTGTCGCCACTGATGTGTAATAATCCAAACCAATGACCAAGTTCATGAGTTGTTGTTCGACCTTTGTCATATGGAGAAGTTACTGTACCGATTGTACCATAATACAAATAACCAATTACAACGCCATCTACATTTGAAGACCCTCCTGGAAAAGTAGCATATCCTAATAAACCACTTTCTAAAGGAACTACCCATATATTTATATATTTACTGGCATTCCAGGTTGTAGCTGGTTTCACAGTAGCATCCATATATGCTTCAGTCCAACCTGTAGTTCCTGGATTAGTAAAACCTGCAGTTTGTGCATTGATTCTGTCGATTCCCGGTTCAGCTAAAGTAGTTCCGCCAGGATTTTTTGCTGCTTTACAAAATGACATGTTTGTATTAGAAACCAAAGGCTGGAAAGCAGCTGGACATGTATTTACATTTAACCCTGTTCCTGCATAATCCTCGTTTAAAACATCTATCTGTGAATTCACCTGTGCCTGAGAAATATTCTGAACTGCATCCCAATATATAACATGAACAATAACAGGCAATGTATAACTGGCATCTATTCTGTTATTTGTGTTATTCTGTTGCTGTGATTTATATTGCTGTACTTTTTGCTGTATGTCTTGTTTCCATTGTAATGATGGTATAGGTGTACCACATGTTCTTCTGATTGGACCTTCTTTATTAGAGGCAAGAGTTGTTGTAAGTAATAAGCATAATGCACTTAAAACTAAAATAATTTTTCTCATGTAATTTATTATAGTACAAAGATAATAAATGTTTTTAAGTGGAAAGTCTTTACAAGCAGTTAAAAATCAAATATTTATAAAATTTAAAATGATTTGCTGACCAATTTCTGCACTTTTTTCGGGATGAAACTGAACTGCGTAGAAATTATCCTTTTGTAAAGCTGCTGAAAACGGTTGAATATAGCTGCACATTGCTATATTGTTTTCATTTAATTCACAATAATAGCTATGTACAAAATAGACAAAGCTATTTTCTTTTATTTGATGAAATAAAGGTGATTCCAGATTATAAATAGAATTCCAGCCAACCTGCGGAATTTTTAAATTACCATTTACCGGATTTTCAAACTTCTTTACATTCGTTTCAAAAATCCCGAGGCAATCAACATTTCCTTCTTCGCTGTGAGCACACATCAATTGCTGACCAAGGCAAATTCCCAAAACAGGTTGTTTCAGATTTTTTATTACAATATCTAAATTCCGTTCCTGTAAGTACTGCATGGTTGGTGCTGCATGACCAACACCCGGAAAAATAACTTTATCTGCTTTTTGGATTTGTTCAGCTTCATCCGTAATGACAGGCTGAATACCAATTTGCAAAAGTGAATTTTCTACACTTTTAGTGTTGCCTGCGTTGTATTTAATTATGACGATGTTCAATTATCGAATTAGTGAATTATCGAATTAATGAATGTAGAAATCTCTTGTTTCAAATCTTTGGAATGTTCAATGGCTTTGATAAAAGCAGAACCAATAATGGCACCATTTGCGGACTGGCATGCAATATTAAACGTTGATTTATCTTTTATTCCAAAACCAATTAGTATTGGATTTTTTAAAGACATATTTTTTATCCTTTCAAAATATTTTTGCTGTTCCGATTGTAAGTCTGAATTGCCGCCGGTAATCGCGTTAGACGAAACTACATAAATAAATGCATTGGATAATTCATCAATTTGTTTAATTCTTGCATCCGAAGTTTGTGGTGTAATCAGGAAAATATTTTTGATATTATATTGTACAAATTTTTCTTTGTAGAATGTTTCGTATTCGTACACGGGTAAATCCGGAATAATGATCCCATCTATGCCACAGGCATTTGCATCCTGTAAGAAATTATCAAAACCATATTGTAAAGCCGGATTTATATAACCCATCAGAATCAATGGCATTGAAATCTTTTCACGAACATTTTTTAATTGTTCAAATAATACTTTCAGCATCATTCCGTTATCGATAGCGATTGTATTGGAATGTTGTATAACAGGTCCGTCAG
>JAYVPA010000069.1:0-7647 GCA_043757615.1 Sphingobacteriales bacterium
TATTTCAGAGAATTGTATTTGCGACAAAAAAATCACGAAGCAGTAAATTATTTAGATTCTACTTTTTTAGAAGACGTTGGGTTGGATTTGTTGAATGGAATGGCCACTTCGATTGCAACGAACGATATTTTTTATCCTTGGCAAACCTATAAATATAAAGGCTTCTGCTATAAAAAAGACAGAGCCTATATGTTTGATGCAAAATTAAATGAGAATACAAATTCAAGGATGGATAAATTAATGGATGCGTATAAAAAGCCTGAACAAAAGGCAATGGTACCGATGATGATAATTGGTTCTACAATTATAAACGACCAGCGCTTTTTGTTTTTCTCGCCCCAGGATATTTCTTATTTGATAAAACCATACATCAATAATAAAACGACTAAAGGATATCTGGATAACCTGTCGACAGATGCCATTGAATACATGCGTTTTTTTAAAGATAAAGGAGCACATAATATAAATTTTGTGGATGCCTTGCGAACAAATGCTACGTATCCATACATCATGCCGGCTGTATATTTGCCAACGAATCCGGAAACTAAAGCAATGGATGCAGGCATTCGTGAAAACTCAGGCTTGGCTGTTTCGACCAGGTTTTACAGCGTGTTTAAAGACTGGATAGATGCAAATACCAGCGGTGTTATTTTTATTTCTTTACGTGTTGATAATAAGTTGCGGGAGTTTGATGTAAACGAAAAGAAAACATATTTATCTGAACTGCTGTCACCCATCGGGAGTATCTTCAACAATTTTATTTTACTGCAGGATTATAATTCTGATGTAAGTTTGGCATATCTGGAAAATTTCAGTACAACAGATATTAATGTGCTGAACTTTAATTACGACCAGAATAAAAAACGTAAAAGAGCATCCATGAGCTGGCATTTAACGAACGATGAAAAACGTGATATAAAAAGTGCTTTCGCCCAGGAAAATAATCAGCAGATGCTAAAGAAGCTAACGGATTTGCTGAAATAAAAATTAAAGTATTTCTGCTTTTTCAACAAACCATGCTCTGTCCGGTAAATTCGGATAGGATTCAATTTTTAAGCGGTATTTTTCTATAGCTGCTTTGGAACCATATTCAAGCCGGATAAGCTGTTTCATCATTTTTAAAAAATTCAGGTGTATATGTTTGTTTTGCGTATTCATTTCCTTGTTACGTAAAATATATGCTTTGAAACTTTGCATATAATTTTCTAGAAACTGGATTTCATTTTTTTCATAAAATGTTTTTACAATTAATACTTTTGATATTAGATTGAATTGTACTTCATCGTGATATAGATTTAATAAAGTATCCAGCACTTTGTCATATTGTTTCAGGTCATAATACAATCTTGCTCTGTTATAAGCAATCGTTGTTTCGCGCTGATCTTTTGGGAGCTTATGTCCGTAGTCATCAATAAATGTTGCTGCCCAGTCATATTTCTTCATCTTTAAGGCCAGTAAAAAAATATTTTTAAAACGGATAGAAGAGAATACTTTTTCCTGAATCTTTTTCAGGTATATCTGGTAGATGTCAAACAGTTCGGAAAAATAATCTGCATTACTCTGGTTTATTTTTTTAATACAATAATTGATGAGGTATTGTAAAATATCAGAGAATTCAGAGTTTTCTAAGATGCTCATGTGTTTTAGTAATAATTCTTTACTTGCATGAAATTTATTTTCTTCCTGAGGTGTTTTTAACAAATAATAAATAGAATGATAAGTTGCAATCAAGACATCTTCTTTAAGAGATGATTTTTCTATCATTAGAATAATATCTTCATCAAACTCAACTGTTTCTGCTTTTCCTAAAATTGCCTGGTAGTTAAGTGTATTGCAAATGTATTTTAGTTTTTGAGTGAAATAAAATTTATCAAGACTGTTTGAGCTTGCAGCAATGTTTAAAGTTGTTTGAATGTTTTCTCTTTTTTGCAAATACAAAAAATAAATATGCTCAGATAAATATTTCTGAAGATAAATTTCTGAGCCATGTTTTTTTTGCTCAGTTTTTGAAGTTCGCAATTTATCTATCCGGTCTTCAAAAAAATCAACTATTTCATTTTCAAAATAATAGTTCAATAAATGTTGTTGTGATTTATCATGATCGTGAGAAAGATGCTGTAAAGACAAATACTGCTCAGTAGCCTGTAATACTTCAAAACATAATTTTCTGAATTTTGCAATATCCAGGGTTTGCTTTGGGAATACAGATTTCCATAAAACGGATTTATTGGAATTGTCCTTATGCTTTATAAGACAATTTATAAATTTTGAATACTCAGGTTTTGCGTTAAACAGGCTGGATTGAAAATATAATTGCACATTTTCCTGTTCTTTTTCAGGTAAATGCTGGAGCAACTCTATTATCTTTAATTTTTCCATTAGAATTATGAATACAAAAGTATACAAATAAATACAAGAAAATCAATAAAATATGTAATATTTAATATTTTAAATTACAGAATTATATGCATATATTGTATCTTTTTTTGTGCAACTGATCATGCATCTTTGTATTGTAAAGAAATGTCTAATTTTAAAACGTAATGAAAATGGAACATGTAATTTTTAAAAACCCGGTAAGAAATCTTATTAAGATTCTTTTTCTTAATTGTTTCATGTTGTTATTTCTGAATGGAAATGCAATATGTCATTTACAGAGTACAAACTTCAGCACCAGTGTGAATGGTAGTACAGTAACAATCGCATTGTCTGGCGGAGGCTATACGTCGTATATAATAGGCTGGGGCGATGTTACATATGGAACCACCTTAAATCATACGTATACAAGCACAGGTACAAAAACTATTTGTATCAGGTTTACTGATAGTACCGCAAATGGGATATGCGATACAACAATATGCAAAACAGTAACTATTGCAAATACTACATTTAATTGTCCGATACAAGGAATAGGATTTAGCACTACAGTAAGCGGTAACATGGTAACATTGACCAAAACAGGAAGTGGTTATAATTCTTATCTATATACTTATGGTGATGGCAGTAGCGGTACGAGCAATACACATACATATACTACAGCAGGAGTAAAAGAGATATGTCTGAGATATCAGTATGTAGATAGTACGAATACTGCACGTCACTGTGATACTACAATTTGCCATTCAGTAACAATTGCAAACAATTTTGTATGCCCCATACAAAATATCAACTTTGGTACAAGTGTAAATGGAAGTATAGTAATGGTTACTTTGACAGGCGACGGATATAATTCATTTATAGTTGGCTGGGGCGATGCAACTTATTATACAAGCAATACAAACGGCAGCGGAACAACAATAACACATCAGTATTCCACATCCGGCACTAAAACAATTTGCGTGAAATTCAGAGACAGTACATCTATAGGTTCATGCGATTCAACAATATGTAAAACAATTACAATTCCAAACTCGTTTGTATGTCAGCTGCATAATGGCAACTTTACAGCTACTGTGAGCAGAGATACCGTAAGATTGGTAAAATCAGGAACCGGCTATACTTCTTATAAATGGAGTTACGGTGATGGAACATATGGAACCAGCGATATACATGTATACTCAAGTACAGGTATGAAAAATGTTTGCCTGCGATTAGTTGATAGTACATCTATTGGTTCTTGTGATACAACAATCTGTAAACAAGTAGGTATTACAGCACAATCATTTGTGTGTGCATTACATAATAATAATTACACAACAAACGTACAGGGAAATTCAGTTTCAATCACATTAGCAGGTACAGGTTATACTTCAATCCTTGTGGGATGGGGTGATGGGACATACAACACTTCATTGACACATACGTATACAACTTCAGGTACAAAAACAATGTGTGTTCGATTCAGAGACAGTACAGCCACAGGTTTGTGTGATACAACTGTTTGTAAGACTATAGTTATAAATAATACAACATGCACTTGGCCAAATCTGTTTACTTCTATATCAGATAGCTGTACTGCATCCAATCATTCTGTATACGGTTATTCCACGCTTAATGCATGTTATAAATATCAGTGGAAAGTAAATGGCGTTACAGTTGGAACAACGAGAACGCTCACGTATCCTGTTACTCAAAACGGCGCTTATGCTGTTTGTCTTTACATCACAGATACCTGTACTCATTGCGATACAAGTATCTGTTCTACCAGAAACTTCACGTGCATTTCAAACACGGTGCCTTGTAATTGGCAGAGCCGTAATCCTTATGTAAATTTCTGGGATAGCTGTACAACGACTAATAAATCATTAAACGGTTACATTTACTTTGGTAATACTGCGAATGCTTGCTATAAATATCAGTGGAAGGTAAACGGAGTGCTGGCAGGAACAACAAGACCGTTTACTTATCCAATCACACAAAATGGTACGTACACTATTTGTGTATCAGTAATAGATACTTGTAATCATTGTGATACTACATTCTGTAGTACGAGGACGATTACCTGTTTCAATAATTGGGTCTGCCCGATACAGGGAATAGGGTTTAATACCGCAGTAAGCGGCAATACGGTAACACTTACGAAAACAGGCAGCGGATATAACTATTACACATGGATATATGGGGATGGCACCAGTGGTACAAGCAATACGCATACCTACACATCATCAGGGTTGAAAGAAATTTGTCTGAGATATCAGTATGTAGATACAACAAACACAGCACGTCATTGTGATACTACTATTTGCCATACAGTTACCATAGCAAATAATTTACCCTTTGTCTGTCCTTTACATAGTGCAAATTTCACTACAAATGTGAATGGGAATATTGTAATAATAACATTAACAGGTGGTGATTATAACTCGTTTATAGTTGGCTGGGGCGATGCAACTTATTATTCAAGCAATACAAACGGTAGCGTGATATCAATAACTCACCAGTATTCGACATCCGGTACTAAAACAATTTGCGTGAAATATATTGCAAGTTTTGCAAACGGGTCATGTGATACAACAGTATGTAAAAATGTAACTGTTACAGTTCCAAATCTTACCTGCCCTATACAAGGTATAGGATTTACAGCACAGGTTAATGGGAATTCAGTAACACTTACGAAAACAGGCAGCGGATATAATTATTATACATGGATATATGGGGATGGCACCAGCGGTACAAGCAACACACATACATATACATCCTCAGGTGTGAAAGAAATCTGTCTACGATATGCATATTATGATTCGACAAATACAGCACGTCATTGTGATACAACCATTTGTCATACAATAACCATTGCACCAACATTTGTTTGTCCTTTGCACAGCACTAATTTTACTACGAGCGTGAATGGTAATACTGTTTCAATAACACTTTCAGGCGGAGATTACAATTCTCATTTTGTGGGTTGGGGAGATGGTATATACAATACAGAATCCAGTCATACTTATTCAACAGCAGGAACAAAAAATATTTGTGTACGTTTTAAAGACAGCACATCACTTGGCTCTTGTGATACAACAATATGTAAAACAGTTACGCTGACAAATCCGGCATTTACATGTCCGATACAGGGAGCAGGATTTACAGCACAGGTAAACGGAAATATAGTTACGCTTACAAAAACCGGCAGTGGTTATAATTCTTATACATGGATATATGGTGATGGAACCAGCGGTACCGGCAGCCCACATACATATACTACAGCAGGAGTAAAAGAAATCTGTCTGAGATATCAGTATGTAGACAGCACGAATACGCCGCATCACTGCGATACTACGATTTGTCATACAATAACAATAGCAAATAATTTACCGTTTGTATGCGCATTGCAAAACACAAACTATACTATGACAATACACGGTAATACTGTTACAGTAACGTTATCAGGCAGCGGTTATAATTCCTATATTGTAAGCTGGGGTGATGTTACTTACGGTACAGCACTTACTCATACGTATTCAACGATTGGTACAAAAACTATTTGTGTCCGTTTCAGAGACAGTACAGCAACCGGTATGTGTGATACAACAATATGCAAGAACATAGGAATCACATCATTGTGTGATTCACTTTCATGTGTGCTTCCCGGTGATGCAGACCATGATTTGACTGTTAATAATTTTGATATTTTTGCAATCGGTTTATCGTACAACCGAACAGGATTGACACGTCCGAATGCAACAACGCAATACGTGTTGCAGCCTGCACCTGATTGGGGTTCTACTCACTACTATGGTTTTAATGATAAGTTCTCCGATTGCAACGGTGATGGAACAATTAAGAATACGGATGCGAGCGTTATTCTTCAAAATTATATTGTAAAACCACTTAATCATTTTAATCACAGACTTGCGCAGGATTCACTGCCTCCGGTATTCCTGGCATTTGACAGTTTACCTATTTTTCAGATTGGAAATCCATGTAACACCACTGAAATTGCATCGGATATCAATGTAGGTACAGCGGATCAGATGGCAAATAATGTATATGGAATCGGATTCTCTGTGGAATATCCTGAAAGTTTTGTATCCGATTCTTGTTTCAGAATTCAGATAGATTTGGATGCCAATTCATGGTTTGCTACAAATGAACCAATATTATATCTCTATAAAAATATTCCTGAGTTTCACCGTGTGGATGTCGGAATTGCACGTACAAATGGTATTGCAAGAAGCGGTAACGGCAGAATCGGAAGGATAAAATTTGTTGTGGAGGATGGAATATTTATAAATGGCAGAACGTCGACTACTAAACAATATACGTTTACAGTAAATAATGTTGGAGCAATAGATGGTAACGGAGTTAATATAGGGATGATAGGAAGAACTACGAATGCTGTATTTATTATTTCCGGAATTAAAACAAATAAAATTGAAGGATTGAAAATTTATCCGAATCCGGTCACAAATTATCTGAACATCAGCGCTAATGAAATATTAGATAAAGTTTCGGTTACAGATATTTCAGGTCAGGTGATCTATACGGAATCTATAAACGCAATGAATAAAATTATAGATTTCAGCAGCCTGAGTAAAGGAATGTATTTGATTGAAATATCATCTAAAAATTCAACCAGTATAACAAAAATAATTAAATCTGAATAGCCCTTGGCATAGAATCATAATAACCCCTCTTAGTTAAATTTTTTATCCTGAAGGCATTGCATACAGCAATGCCTTTTTATTTTAATTCTAATAAGATTACATTCTCAATATGATAGGTGTGCGGAAACATATCTACAGGCCGGCATTTTGTAACCGAATATTTTTCCGAAAACAATAAGACGTCACGAGCTTGTGTTGCAGGATTACAGCTTACATATACTATCTTTTTGGGTGCAGCTTCCAGTAAAACATTGATTACTTTTTCGTGCAACCCTGCGCGCGGCGGATCCACCACAACGATATCCGGTCTTGCATGTTCTGCAATAAATTCTTCTTTCAGAATATCTTCACAAGTACCTGCGTGAAAAATGCAGTTGTTAATTCTATTTAATTCAGCATTGAATTTAGCATCCACAATCGCATCGGAAATTTGTTCAATACCAACCACTTTTTTGCAGTCATTTGCAATATATAAAGCGATGCTTCCCGTACCGCAATATAAATCGTATACTAAATCATTTTTTGTAAAATTTCCGAAATCTTTTACGATATCATACAAACGTTTTGCCTGTTTGCTGTTTGTCTGGAAAAATGATTTCGTACT
>JAYVPA010000070.1:0-28130 GCA_043757615.1 Sphingobacteriales bacterium
ATATTAGAACTGTTGCTCAAGGTGTTCCTGCAGGCTGGAGAAATAATGCATATCAGGCACAACAGGAAAAATATTCATTTCAGGGTTTCGAATTTCCTATAGAGTATATCAACAACAATGGAACTTTATCTATTTCATTTGCAGAAAAACAATTCATAAGCAATCTATCGTCCGCTGTCTGCCGTCCGCCGTCCGCCGACAAACAGATAATATTAGAAATAAACAATATTCGCCGCAACTTTTTCATTTCTCAAAACGGCAATCAGTATTTTATACAATCAGCACAACTCGGACAAATCGTATTAAACGTCGCTGAACGTTTTCCAAATCCAAATGAAGAAGTAGTTAAAGGCGGTTACATCGCACCAATGCCGGGAGAAATAACTACCGTATTAGTAAAAGTCGGTGACGCAGTAAAAGCCGGTGACGCTTTATTAAAAATGATTTCTATGAAAATGGAAAGTACGATTGAAGCACATACCGATGCTGAAGTAGAAGAAGTTTATGTTACCGATAAACAATTTGTAGAGAATGGAACATTGTTGTTGAAAATGAAAGAGTAAAAAAATTATTAAAAGAAGATGTTAATCAAAAAATAATCACTAGAATACATGAATAGAAGGAAATTTGTAAAAGAAACATTATTGATATCTGTCGGAATAGCACTAACCGCATGTAAAAAAAGCAACGTCTTAAACTCTGACTACGATTGTGTTCCAAATACAATTAGAAAAAAGTGCATCATTATTGGAAGTGGTTTTGGTGGTGCTATTACGGCACATCGTTTAACAGAAGCCGGACATGAAACGCTTTTGTTAGAACGTGGAAAGTTTTGGGATACTTCTGATGGTACGCAAAATATTTTCGCACCACCGGCAGGTTTTACTACTCAACAGGTTTTTTCATTCAGTGCTGATAAACGTTCAACCTTTTTAGGCAATATCTGCGCTAATCCATTTGCACCACCTGTGCTGAGGACGTCTAATTATATTGGTGTAATGGAACGTGTCGAAGGCATTAACATGACAGTAATCGCACCTGCTTTGCTTGGTGGCGGAACAGCACTTTATGGTGGTATTTTCGCACAACCTGAAGAACGATTTTACAACCAGGTTTTTCCTGCTGAAATTCCTTACAGCGAATTAAACAGCCGATGGTATCCTTTGGTAAAACAAAATTTTAATGCGACAAAAATGCCTGATGATGTTGCTTCGCATGCTTCATTTACACATCAAAACAGATTTAAAACAGAAACAGAAAATGCAGGATATTCAGTAACAAAAGTAGATGTAACTTATGACTGGAATAAAATTAGAGATGAAATAAATGGAACGCGTTATGCAGGTTCATTGAAAGGTGAATCTATGTTTGGCACCAGTTCAGGCGCTCGTAATAGCGCTGAATTTAATTACCTGAAATGGGCAGATGATTCCGGTCTGTTAGAAACCAAAACGCAATGTATGGTAAAAGATATTTCCAAAGATTGTGACAATAAATACCTTGTCTATGTCAATGAAATAAATGAAACCGGCGACGTCATCAAAAAAACAATTTACAATTGCGATTATCTTTTTATGTGTGCAGGTTCGATGAATACATCTAAATTAATGGTGAAAGCAAAAGAAAAATCATTACTTAAAAATTTAAATTCTGAAGTAGGAAAGGGTTGGGGTCATAATGGCAGCGCATTTGTACTACGTCAATCTCTGTCACGACCATCAGGTATGCCGCAAGGTTTTCCACCAAACTATGCTTCTTCTGATTACAACAATCCTGTAGCACCAATATATATTGAGCATCTGCCGTTTCCTTTAGATTTTGAATGTGATTGTTTAAGTTATTTTGGAATTGGTTTGGTAAAAGATTTCGGCTACTTCAAATACGATGCAAACAAAGATGATGCTACTTTAATATATCCGCATTTTTCTACTTCATATCAAAAAACAGTGAATCAGGCATTTTTAAATATCATCAATAAAATTAATTTAGCAAATGGCGGCACTAACAGTAATATCATGGGAAATATTCCAAAATCAGATTCTTCCGCGCATCCTTGCGGCGGCATGGTTATTGGCAAGGCAACAGATTTTTATGGCAGAGTAAAAAACCACGACAACTTATATGTTATGGATGGTGCATTGATGCCAGGTTGTGCGGCATTGGCAAATCCGGCAATGACAATTGCCGCTTTAGTTGAACGTAATATGGAAAATATTTTAAACAATGACTTTTAAATAATAATTATAACACGCTAAGTTATGCTATATACACCACAAGACATCAGTAATTTCTCGAATCAGTCCTTCGCGTATTTAATCGTGGAAGAAAAATACAATGTTTTTACCATTACACTTAACCGTCCTGATAAACGTAATGCTTTTCATATGCCTTTGGCGAATGAATTAGCATATGCATTAGCATATGCACATTATAACAATGCAATCTGGTGTGTAGTAGTAAAAGCAAACGGACCAACGTTTTGTGCAGGTGCTGATTTAAAAGCATTCTCCGGTGATGATACAACAGAAAAACCATCAACGATTCCAATGCCGAAAGAAATGGTAAAACTTGGAGAAGAATTCAACGGTCTGCACAAACCATGCATTGCACAAGTACATGCAGATGTTTACGCCGGTGGTTTTTTAATGATTGGCGGCTGCACACACGTCGTTGCCGTTGAATCCGCAAAATTTGGTTTACCGGAAGTTAAGCGCGGCATTTTCCCGTTTCAGGTAATGGCAACCTTAGAACCGTTAATGTCAGCACGACAATTACTGGATTTATGTTTGCGTGCAAAAACATTATCTGCGCAGGAAGCAAAAGAAATTGGATTAGTGTCAGAAGTTGTTTCAGCAGAAAATTTAGAAGCAACTGTACAAAATTTAGTAAACGATATTAAAGAGCAATCACCAACCGCAATACGTTTAGGATTAAAAGCATTCCATGAAATGAAATCAATCAAAGATGATGAAAAGCACAAATACTTACACGCAATGCTAATGCAATGCTTACAAAGTAAAGATGCAGCAGAAGGTTTAGCCGCATTTAAAGAAAAACGAAAACCGGAATGGAAAGGTAATTAGTAATTGATCGGCTGTCCGCAGACCGCTGTAAAATGAATAAATTTGAAACGACAAAAACATTATAAATAAAAAAAATTAAAATAATAACAGAAAATTAAACCGCGGAAAAACGACTGCGGACAAAACAACTAAACATGAAATTTGAAGATTTAAGAGTTTGGCAAAAAGCATTAGATATAACGGTTATCGTTCATAATCTAACGCGCTCTTTTCCTAAAGAAGAATTATTTATTCTTACTTCTCAAATTAAGAGAGCAGCAGATTCCGTTGCACTAAATATTGCAGAAGGTTCAACAGGAAATACTAATGCAGAATTTAATCGCTTTTTACAAATTTCTAATCGTTCAGCAATTGAAGTGATAGCTTGTTTGCATATTGCAAAAGCAAGAAACATTATTAAACAAGAAGATTTTGATAATGTATATACTGAAATAAATGGATTAATTCGTTCTATACAAGCATTAAAGAAAACTTTAAAACCAAAATAAAAAAACGGCGGTCTGTGGACTGTCGACTAAATAACATTTATGAAAACAATCAGAATAGCAGGTGCGCAAGGTTTTTATGGTGATTCACCGCTTGGTGCCATGCAAATTGCCATGCAGGGAGAAGCAGATTATCTGATGCACGATGCATTAGCAGAATTGACTTTATCCATCTTACAAAAAGATAAATTAAAAGATCCAACACTTGGGTACGCACGCGACATTGAAGTACATGCAAGAACTTTATATCCAATTGCATTTGCAAAAGGCATTAAAATTGTTACAAACTCAGGTGGATTAAATCCTGAAAGTGCCGCTGAAAAAGTAAAAGCTATTTTAGAAAAACAAGGAATCAAAAATATAAAAATTGCAACAATCACAGGTGACGATTGCGTAAGCCGTTTAGATGAATTTAAAGAGAAAGGTTTGTTGCTGGAAAACTTAGATGATAATGCGCCCTACCCTGCAAAATTTCCTGTTACACATGCAAACGTTTACACAGGTGCACAAGCTGTGAAGGATGCTTTAGATGCTGGTGCTAATTTAATTCTTGCCGGTCGTGTAGCTGATCCTTGCTTAGCACTTGGAATTATGGCGCATGAATACAACTGGAAAATTGAAGATGCTTCTTCACAGGAAGACTGGGACAGACTGGCATTTGCAATCACCATCGGACATATTTTAGAATGCGGCGGACAAGCAAGTGGCGGTAACGCATACTCTGAATGGCCAATGAATTATAGTCTTTCAGATTTAGGTTATCCTATTGCACATGTGAATGAAGATTGTACTTCCATTTTAACGAAAGCAAAAAATACAGGTGGAAAAGTTTCGAGAAATACTATTCGTGAACAATTAGTATATGAAATTCATGACCCGTCAAATTATATAACACCGGATGTTGTCGTTGATTTGACAAATATAAAACTAGAAGACATTGAGGAAAACAAAGTTTCAATGTCAGGTATAAAAGGCAAACCTCGTCCTGAGAAATTGAAATTATGTATCGGACAAATGGAAGGTTATGTAACAGAACAATTCTTCTTTTTCTCTTATCCATATGCGTATGACAAATTGCAAATGTTTATTAAAGCAACAAAGGAAACATGGGCAAAATTACCTGTACAGATTCTTGAATCACGATTTAATATTATTGGAGTGAATGGTTTACATGAAGATGCAGTTGATATTCCCTCTGCTGATGAATTAAATCAACGCAGTGAATTGGGTTTACGTATTGCAATCAAACACAAAGATGACAGAACAGGAAAAACTGCTATCGCAGGAATTGTGTGTTTGGGATTAAACGGCCCTCCGGGAGTTATTTCTGTACCGGGCTGGGGAAATATGAATCGCGCAATGCTAAGTCTTTGGCCAACTTTGATACCAAGAGAATTGATTAAACAAGAGATAAAATATTTTGAAGTCTAATGGGGTTCTTTATAGACACATATCGTCTAAATAACAAGAAAATTCCAAAAGAATTATTCTATGATAATACTATTAAAAGTATAGAATTATCTAAAGGAATCATCCGTTATAAGATAGTTGGAAATGGCAATAAAACTATAGTATTTATTCCGGATGCACCTAATACTATTGAGCATTATGAAGAATTATGTGCTTTATTAAAAAATAATTTCACAGTCATTGTTTTTGAATTACCTGGTTTTGGTTTTTCGTCTCTAAAAACTACTCATTTTAAATTCAGTCTTCAGGAATCTACCGAAATGTGTGTCGAACTTTTAATAAAACTTAATTTTCAAAAATACATTTTAGCATTTCCATGTGTCACAGGATTTGTGGCATTAAACATTGTAGAAACAGAACCTGAATTAATTGATGGATTAGTGCTAATTCAAACACCATCATTTGAAGAAGAATTAAAATGGTATCAGCTTGTCGATAATAAAGGATTATTTGGCAAACCTGTTATTGGTCAGTTATTTAATTTATTGATGAAAAGAAAAGTGGCAAAGCTATGGTATAAATCTGCTTTACCGAAAAACAATTACGATGAACACTATTTAGCATTGACAGAAAAAACATTCAAACAAGGTTCAGAGTTTTGTTTGGCATCTGCATTTCAGGGAATTTTCAAAAACAAAAATTCTAAATCAAAATATACAATTAGCAATAGCATTCAAACACTAGTAATTTGGGGTAATTCTGACCGTTCTCATAAATCAACTAACAAAAAGTCTATTGAACAATACATAACAAACCCGGATTATTTATTTATAGAAGAATCAGGTCATTTCCCAGAATTGGAATTTGCTAAAGATATTTCTCAGGCAATCATCAAAAAATTTACAAATTAAAATATGACAACGATAAAATTAATAGACATAGCAAGTGCGCGCAGCGGCGACAAAAACAATGTGTGCAATATTGGCGTGATGGCAAAATCAACAAAAGATTTTGAAACACTGAAAAAATATTTGACTGCTGATATTGTTAAAAAACATTTCAGAGGATTGATAAAAGGAAAAGTGGAACGTTTTGAATGGACTGCGTTGGAATCACTAAATTTCGTTTGTCATGAAGCATTGGATGGCGGTGCATCACGCAGTATGAGAATGGATAGTTTAGGAAAGAATTTTAGTTCTCATTTATTAAGATTAGAACTGGAAATTAATGAATGATTTAATTAGCTAATTAGCTAATTGACAAATTATCGAATTATAATGACACAACTCGAATCATATTACTTAACTGAAGAACATCAACTGTTCCGGAAAACATTACGCGATTTTTTGGATAAAGAAGTCGTACCAAATGTTGACCAGTGGGAACAGGATATTCGCCTGCCAAAAGAATTATTTGTAAAATTCGGCGACATGGGTTTCTTCGGAATGACACAAGAATCAACGTATGGCGGTTCTGATTTAGATTTTTGGTACGATGTTATTTTTATTGAAGAAGTTTCAAAATCTAATTCCGGTGGCTTTGGTGCGAGTATTTCGGCACACCCATATTTATCTATGTCGCACTTAAAACATGAAGCATCTGATTTTATAAAAGAGAAATATTTACGCAAAGCAATTGCAGGAGAATATGTTGGTGCCTTAGCAATTACAGAACCTCATGCAGGTTCTGATGTTGCAGGAATAAAAACAACAGCCATCAGGAAAGATGATAAATATATCATCAATGGCTCAAAATGTTTTATCACAAATGGTGTTTTCTGTGATTATATGGTTGTGGCTTGTAAAACTGCAGCAACAGGCTCGAGTGGAATTTCTATGATTTTAATTGATGGAGATGCACATGGTATTACACGAACCAACTTAAAAAAATTAGGCTGGAAAGCGAGTGATACAGCAGAGATTTCATTCGACAATGTAGAAGTTCCTGTTGAAAATTTATTAGGTGAAGAAAACAAAGGTTTCTATTATATCATGCAGCGTTTTGAACTAGAAAGGTTGACTTTAGCACTTGGCGCAATTGCATCTTCTGAATGGGCGATAGAATATACATTGCAATACATGAATGAACGTAGCGCTTTCGGCAGAACTATAAATAAGTTTCAGGTTTTACGACACAGAATTGCACAACTCGCTTCAGAATTGGAAAGTGTAAAAACATTTACTTATCATATTTGTAAAATGCACGCTGATAAAAACTATTGTGTAAAAGAAGCCTCCATGGCAAAATTACTGGCAACAGAATTATCGGATAAGGTGGCGTATCAATGTCTGCAGATGTTTGGTGGTTATGGATATATGGAAGAATATAAAATGGCACGCTTCTTCCGCGATTCACGCTTAGGAACTATCGGCGGCGGCTCATCTGAAATCATGTGTGAGATTATTGCAAAGATGGTGATTGATGATGTTAGTTATCAGTCGGCAGTCGATAGTCCGCAGTCCGCAGAATTAAATATCGCTAATATTATAAATAGTTTACCATCAAGGTTAAAAAAAGAAAAAGCAAATGGAATTGAAATGAATGTTTTGTTTGAGTTTGAAAATGAAATAAAATATTACATAGAAATTATAAATCAGGAAATAAATATTTTGTCAGCGGTCAGCGGTCAGCGGTCGACAGACTTAACCATTACGACTAACACACAAACCTATATCGACGTCGAAACCGGAAAACTAAATCCACAGGAAGCATTTATGTCGGGTAAAATAAAGGTTTCAGATTTAGGGAAAATGATGCTATTCGGTTCACTATTTAAAAAATTTAATAAATAAAAAAACAACCGCAAAGTAACAAACAAATACGCAAAGTTCTCTAAAACTAATCTTTGCAAACTTTGCGAAAAACTTAAAATTCTTTGCGGTTTAAAAAAATCTAAAATCAAATATCATGTCAACAGCACTATCTTATTATTTCAACGAAGAACACGAATCATTTCGTCAAACCATTCGTCAATTTTTACAAGCAGAAGCTATTCCAAATATCGACCAATGGGAACTCGATGGAAAAATACCGCGCGAATTCTGGAAAAAATTCGGTGAAATGGGGTACTTCGGTCTTTGTTTCCCGGAACAATACGGCGGCAGCAATTTAGATTTCTTTTATAACGTTGTCATGTGCGAAGAAATCTCTAAGGTATTTAGCGGCGGTTTTGCAATTACTGCAGCGGTACAGGTATTCATGAGTACTCCATACATCATGCAGCATGGCAGCGAATACTTAAAAGAAAACTATTTAAAAGCTGCTATTTCCGGTGATAAGATTGGTTGTATCGGAATCACAGAACCGGGAGCAGGCAGCGATGCGGCAAACATACAAATGCGCGCACGAAAAGAAGGTGATTATTATATTTTAAACGGTTCAAAAACATTTATTACCAATGGTATTTACGGCCACTTTGTAATTCTTGTTTGCAAAACAAATCCTGAAGCAGGCTCAGCAGGCGTAAGTTTATTGGTAGTAGATTTAGACAGTGAAGGCATCGAAAAAAATAAATTAAAAAAATTGGGCTGGCATTCATCCGATACAGCGGAATTGCATTTTGACAATGTGAAAGTTCCTGTAAAAAATTTATTAGGCGAAGAAGGAAAAGGGTTTTATTACTTAATGGGCGGCTTACAACTGGAACGTTTAGGCGGCTCTATAATGGGATATGCAAGTTGCGAATCTATTCTGGAATATTCATTGAAATACATGAATGAAAGAAGTGCATTTGGCAGAACAATAAATAAATTTCAGGTGTTGCGTCACCGAGTAGCGCAAATGGCTGCAGAAATTGAAGCGACTAAATTCTTTGTGCTGCACGTTTGCAGAATGAACAACGACGGAAAATATGCTGTGAAAGAAAGTTCTATGGCAAAACTGTTATCTACAGAATTGGCAGACAAAGTAGTATATCAGTGTCTCCAATTTTTTGGTGGTTATGGTTATATGGAAGAATATAAAGTTGCACGTGCATACAGAGATTCCCGCATCGGAACAATTGGTGGCGGTTCATCTGAAATAATGCGGGAGATTATTGCAAAAATGGTGATTGATGATGCAAACTATGAAAAGGCAATTTCAAACCAAACAGTGGAACGACCAAAATTAGATACTGTTGCAGATATCTTTGCCACCTTACCATCCAGATTTAAAGCAGAAAAAGCAAAAGGTAAGAATCTGAATATGGAATTTAAATTTAACTCAGCTAATTATTTTGTCATTATACAAGATGGAAATTTAAGTATTGAGTCAACCGTCGACCGTCGACCGTCGACCGTCGACTGTATAGTTGAAACAGATGATGAAACCTATATTGCTGTAGAAACCGGTAAAATGAATCCGCAGGAAGCATTCATGACAGGAAAAATAAAAGTTTCTGATTTAATGCAGATGATGGCATTTGGCGGACTTTTCAAGAAGCTTTAATCAAAAAGTGCTATGTTTTATGTCAAAACTCTTGCGTAGAAAGTTATAAAACTGTGAAAATGCAGCTGAAATTGCTCTCAAACATTTATTTAACAAGTAAGGTGGTTGCGTTTTGTCAATTTTTGACTTAATTTTACGTTTAGAAAGAAACATGAAAAAGATAGATTTAATCCTAATCGGAATTTTATTCCTATTTACAACTTTTACTTTTGCTCAAAAAACGGGTAAGAATATTGGCGGTATTGGCGGACAAGCTGTTTTCGATTCCACTTCACAACGTTTTAAAGTAAAATCTTTAGAAATTAATCATTACCTGAATTCTAAAACCATTCAACCAGGTGATTTGATTTTAGAGATTGACAAAGTGCCTATTCATAAGATGAGTTATGGTGATGTACTTAGTTTAGTGCAAGGAGTAGTTGGTACTCCCATGAGTGTAAAAATATTGCGTTATAATGCCATCGAAAAATATTTTGAAATCAACAGGATTCGTGTTACACTGGATATGAATCCAACATGGTGGTCAGTGCCTGATTATCGTTACTATAATATGTTTGATGGGATCAATTATTCTATCAGTCAGCTAAAGGTAAATGGTAAAAATTCAACGGATACTGTAAAAATTCCGAATTCAAAAGACAGGGTTTATTGCAACTATACTATTCGTGGTGCTTACGAAGCTATGTACATCAACAATGGAAAAGGACGTTATTATTACAATTGCAGTTTTGTAAAAACAGAAGACAGAACCAAAGCAGAAGGTATGTATAATTACGTAGTTATCCAGTTAAGAAATTACAACATGAAAAATGCCAAACTGATTAAAACAGAAAATCTCCAGCCTGAAGCAAAATCATACGATATAAGAACACAGGAAGTATCCGACATTTCCATTCAGAACTTAAACATTGATGTAAGACTAAAAAAAGAGTTTGACAAAAATGAAAACAAAAATTTGTGGAAAGTAGAAATGGATGTTAAAATATAACCTCGACACGTTCGGTCTGAATTGTTCTAAATTTTTTCTAAATATTCTTTACTTCTCGTTCCAACATTGAACAGCAAATCCAGTACGCACAAATCTTTCTCAAAAGGAAACCGATCGTTAAACACTTGCGGATAACTTGTAAAATCAGTTGTGTTTATTTTACCCGGCATTATAAAACCCCTGTAATCTGTGCCATAGAATTCATCTTTCTTGTAATATTTTTCTGAAAAAGAGACAGCCAATTCAGTTTTCAGAATAACTGCAATTGTTTGCATAAATTGAAGATTATAATCAATCAGTAATTCAAATTTATCTTCATAGAACTTCCTGAAATGATCTTCATAAAATTCAAAAAAAGGAGAACGTCTGTATGCAGAAGTGAAACTGTGCCAGTGTAAGTTTTGCCAGTTTTCATTATAAGATATTCTTACATCTTTCATGGCAGCATGTTGACTCTTTCCATGTTCCAAAGGGACACTCAATCTCAACAAACCATTTGCACCCAATATATGTGCGCGGTTACGATAGCTTCGTCTAACATAATGCTCATGATTGTCAATCACAATATACCGTGCCTTAAGCAACATATTCCAGTAACTGCAACTACCTGTATACTGAGATTCAATCAGAATAGTATTCATACGGCAAAGATATTATGATTTAAGATGTATGATGTATGATTTAAGATTTATTTTTTATACTTACAGTTTATTTATCTAAAATCCTAATTCTGAAATCTGAAATCCTAAACTAATTATAGTTATTTTCGTGTATGCAATGGTTATTCACTAAACTCGGTTTGTTCTGTGCAAAGCTCCTGTCCTTGTTGCCATTGAAATACTTGTTTATTATTGCAGACATTATCTACTTCTTTTTTAACCGCGCCTATTCTTACAGAAAAACAATAATAGATTTAAACCTGATGAATGCATTTTCACATAAACGAAGTGAGGAATTGTGGTTTATAAGAAGTAATTATTACAGACATCTTGCCGATTTTTTTGTGGAAACAATAAAAAGCATATCAATTTCTAAAACAGAGCTAAAAGAACGCATACAATTACAACATGAAAGTTACGCGCTGCTAAAAAAATATGAGAAGACCGGTCAGCATATTTTTGTAGTGCTTGGCCATTACGGAAACTGGGAGTGGGCTTCTCTCCTTGCAGGATTAGAAACCAAATTACCATCCTATGCTATATATTCGCAGCCAAGTAATAAGACATTTGAAAAATTTCTTTTAAAAAACCGTTCACGTTTTGGTTGTCAGTTGGTAGCTATGAATCAGATAAAATCATTGTATTCAAATCTGCAAAAGAATCCGTCATTGGTTGCATTTGTTGCAGACCAGACACCTGTGGATACTGACAATGCTTACTGGACAAAATTCATGAGTATTGACACACCTTTTTTTAAAGGGTTTGACACCTTAGCGCAAAGAATAAATGCTATTGTATTGTATGTTTCTATCCAGAAGTTAAATCGTGGATTTTATGAATTGAGTTTTGAAACGATTACAGAAAATGCTAAAGAAGAAGGTGAAAATTTTATTGTAGAAAAATACATTCGATTACTAGAAAAAGATATTCACAATAAACCTGAATACTGGCTTTGGAGTCACCGCAGATGGAAACGCGCAGGAATTAATTATTAACACCAATTTGTCTTTCTGATCCGCCAGTTGGCGGAGAAGAATCTTGATAAATTATACGATATTTGCAATGTATGCAACCAAAAGTTTCAGTCGTTATTTTAAATTACAATGGAAAAAGCTGGCTGGAAAAGTTTTTGCCAAATGTAATTCAACATTCTACATATCCTGAGGCTGAAATTATAATTGCAGATAACGCTTCTACTGATGATTCCGTTTCTTTTTTACAAAACCGGTTTCCTGATTTAAAATTAGTTATTAATAAAACCAATACCGGTTATGCAGGCGGGTATAATGAAGCATTGAAAAAGATTAATAGTGATTATTACGTGCTGCTGAATTCTGATGTGGAAGTGACACCCAACTGGATAGAAAACGCAATGCAGTTTATGCTGCAGGATGAATGGATGGCAGCATGCCAGCCAAAACTTTTATCATACGATGAAAAAGATAAATTTGAATACGCAGGTGCTGCAGGTGGTTTTATAGACAAATATGGTTATCCGTTTTGCAGAGGCAGAATTTTTGATACTTGCGAAACTGATGAAGGTCAATACAATGTAAGTGGCGAAATATTCTGGGCAAGCGGTGCCTGTCTTTTTATAAAAGCAGACATCTTTCATAAGGCCGGTGGTTTTGATGCAGACTTCTTTGCACATATGGAAGAAATAGATTTATGCTGGCGGTTAAAAAATTTAGGGTATAAGATTGGCTATTGTGCAGAAAGCACCATCTATCATGTTGGCGGCGGCACCTTGCATAAATCCAATCCTAAAAAAACATTTTTAAATTTCAGAAACAACAGAAAATTACTGCGGAAAAATATTCCTGAACAGGAATTAAAATTGATATACAACACGAGAAACCGTTTAGACCAGGCCGCCATGTTAGCTGCTTTGGCAAAAGGAAATATAGCAGAAGCAAAAGCCATTCGTGCAGGATTACAGGAATACAAAAACACGACAGACAAATGGGATACCAAAAGAGAAGAAAACGAACATATGCAAAAAACGATTGCTGTCGCGTCACCAAATAAAAACGGCATATTGAATGAAAGCATTATATGGAATTATTTTGCAAAAGGCATTAAAAAATTCAGTCAGTTAAAATTTAAAAAATGAAAGTATTCATCGTCGGCGCATCAGGTTTAGTAGGTTCTAATTGCTTACGTTATTTCAAACAAAAAGGAGTTGACTGCATAGGAACTTATTTTTCTTATGAAGCAAAAGATACAGTCTATTTTGATACGCTGAACTTAGGTAATGTAAATAATTTTGATGTTCATGATTTTCAGCCTGATGTCATCCTGCATTGCGGGGCATTAACGCATGTAGATTACTGCGAACAGAACGAAGCAGAAAGTTATGAGAAGACAGTTGTCTCCACACAAAATGTAATAATACTCGCAAATAAATTAAATGCAAAATTAGTTTTCATTTCTTCAGATTACATTTTTGACGGCAAAAATGGTCCGTATGATGAACATGCAATCATAAATCCCATATCTGTTTACGGTAAACACAAACTACAGGCAGAACAGGCGGTTACTGCAGCAAATGAAAACAATATTGTTATTCGTATTACAAATGTTTATGGGGATGAAGAGCGCGGTAAAAATTTTGTTTCGCGAATTATTGAACAAGTTTTTGAACAACAAAAACTGACCTTAAGATTACCAATTGACCAATATGCAACTCCTATAAATGCATTTGATATTGCCCGATGTTTATATCTTTTATTAAACGACAGAAAAAGTGGCATCTATAATATTGCAGGTACTGACTACATGAATCGTATACAATTAGCACTGACTATTTTAAAATATTTCCCTGATGCGGGTTATGAATTAATCCCGATGACAACAGAACAAATTGCAGCACCTGCAGCACGACCATTACAGGGCGGATTGAAGAATAAAAAATTTATGACTGAATATCCTGATTTCCGTTTCTCTACTGTAGATGATTATGTCAGCTATAAAAGTATGATGCTGGAAGATATGGAAGGTGAATAAAAATCCTATCCCTTGTTTTCAAATTCTATATGTATTTCTGCAAAAATTCTCAGCTTTTTTTGTTCTAATTCAGCACGTTGAATAAATTTCAAAATATCTTCTTTTGTTTTATTAAGCTCATTAATTTTTTCTTTAGAACCAATATCTGGTTTATCATGCCGGATAATAGAACTGAAATTATTTACCTTATGGAAATTAATTTTATTGCGTATTAATTGCGATAAAAGTTCTTTGGCATCAGCAGGTTCATAGGTACCTTCAATAAAATCATACGTTTTTGAAATATTCATACTGATTATTTTTTATTCGTCATTAATGATTCTTCTAATTTATTGTCCATGACCTAATGCAAATGCAGGCTTTCCGTCAAAAAAATATAGATTTTCAGTTTTAATGGTATCTATGTTATTTTCGTTGGCAACTTTCAATAAATCAATTATTTGGTTCTTTGTAGCAAGACTTCCATCTATTGGCATAAATCGGCAACGCCAGTGATCGGTACAAAAAGTTTCAGGAAATCCATTTGGCCAAACTTTAATACCTCTATTGGTAATCATTTTTAAAGTCATTTGCTCTGTATTTAATATTTGTAAAATTTTAGCTAACTCATCTGGATTTCCGTCACGCCATTGTACAAATAAATCTACTCCAACTAATTCTTTTTTCATAGGTGGTTTTCGAATATATTTTGGCAAATTCAGAGCAGCACCATTCTCATATTTTATTGGCTTAAGACTTGTTGGAACTTTGTCTAAATTTTTTATAATCTCTAAAGTAAAATCACTGGTACTTACTTTCCTTTTACTTACTTTATCATCAAATATATCGTAAGTGTGTATACCATCTTCTATAGTTTTCAACCAAGCGTTGTGTACTTTTTCAGCTACTTCTGTTTGTCCAATATGATTTAACATCATTATAGCACCATGTAGCAAACCAGAAGGATTAGCAATATTTTGATTAGCAATGCGGGGTGCAGATCCATGTATTGCTTCAAACATTGCACACTCTTCACCAATGTTTGCTGAACCAGCCAAACCAACAGAACCTGCAATTTGTGCAGCCACATCTGATAAAATATCTCCATATAAATTTGGCATGACAATCACATCAAAAATTTCCGGTGTATCTGCTAGCTTAGCTGCACCGATATCTACTATCCAATGTTCATTTTGGATTTCAGGATATTCTTCGGAAATTTCATTAAAGACCTGATGAAACAAACCATCAGTTTGTTTCATGATATTGTCTTTTGTAAAACAGGTTACTTTTTTTCTTCCATATTGTTTCGCAAATTCAAAAGCATAGCGTACAATCTTTTCACAACCGGGTCTGCTGATTAATTTTAAACACTGAATCACTTCATCAGTATGCTGGTGCTCAATGCCTGCATACAAATCTTCTTCATTTTCTCTCACGATAACAATATCCATCACCGGATTTTTAGTCTTAATGAATGGGTGAAAGCTGGTGCATGGTCTTATATTTGCATATAAACCTAAAAATTTACGTGTTGTTACATTTAAACTTTTATATCCTTTTCCCTGTGGCGTGGTGATTGGAGCTTTCAGGAATATTTTATTTCTTCTGATTATCTCCCAGGATTCATTATCTATTCCTGCAGCATTTCCATCCAGATACACTTTTTCTCCAACTTTTATTTCTTCAATTTCCAGTTGTGCTCCGGCTGCTAAAATAATCGATAAAGTAGCGTTCATAATTTCAGGACCTATACCGTCACCTTTTGCAATAGTAATTTTTTTCATTAGTTTAATTATTTATGTGGCAAATTTGATAGTTTATATTTATAAATTATTATTTATATTTGTAATGATTTGCATAAATTATTTTTATGGATTATACATTAAACCAACTGCGCATTTTTTTAAAAATAACTCAAACACAAAGCATTACTAAAGCTGCTATAGAACTGCATCTTACACAACCGGCAGTATCCATTCAATTAAAAAATTTCCAAAATCAATTCGATATACCTTTATCAGAAGTGGTTGGAAAAAAATTATATATTACTGATTTTGGTAAAGAAATAGCAATTGCTGCTGAAAAAATATTATACGAAGTAAATACGATTGATTTCAAAACCTTAGCTTACAAAGGGCAATTATCCGGCAGGTTAAAAATATCTGTAGTATCAACTGGAAAATATGTAATGCCTTATTTCTTAGCAGATTTTTTAAAGATGCATAATGGAGTTGAATTATTGTTAGATGTTACCAATAAATCGAAAGTGATAGAAAGTTTAGAAAAAAATGAAGTTGATTTCTCATTAGTTTCAGTTTTGCCAACACAATTTTCATTAGAGAAAGTGGAATTGATGCAAAATAAATTATTTCTTGTTGGTAATTCTGAAAAAAAATTCAGCAACAAAATATATGATAAGAAAATTATAGAAAATCTGCCGCTCATTTATCGTGAAAAAGGTTCAGGAACACGTTACGTAATGGAAAAGTACCTAGAAAAAAACAAAGTACCCGTACACAAAAAAATGGAATTGACCTCTAATGAAGCCGTAAAACAGGCTGTAATTGCAGGTATCGGTTATTCTATTATGCCTTTGATTGGCATAAAAAACGAATTGAATAATAATGATTTACAAATTATAAACGTAAAAGGATTTCCAATTAAATCTGTTTGGAATTTAATTTGGGTAAAGCATAAAAAACTATCTCCGGTTGCCTTAGCCTTTCTGAATTATATTAAAAAAGAAAAAACAAATATCATCGCAGAAAAATTTCAATGGTTCGAACAATATTAAAACAGTAATCTGATATACAACTATATCTTCCTGGCAATGTAAAATATATTTTTCTATTTAAATATATAAACATACATATTAAATCACTTTTACTATCATCATCACTCCAAAAACAAATAAACAAATACCAACAACTCTTTTTACTAGTGCCAGGTTATTTACCGTTAGTTTTTGTTTTAAAAAATAAGCGAATCTCATCTTGAGTAAATCAAAACAAAATACCATCAGCAATATTCCAAAATAGAATAAGATTTTTTCTGATATAAAATTATAATGAATAGAAACGGAGGTGTACATGGTAATCCACCATACGGTTACAAACGGATTGAACACATTTATTGTGACACCTTTCAGAAAAGCACCGAAAATAGTTTTAACGATAGTTACATCCAGTACTTTTATGCTTGTCTTCGATATAAATGTTATTATACCGAACAAGATTAACAGCACGCCGCCAATTATACCTATTTCTGTTTTTATAGAATCAAAAGGAAACTGATGCAGTATGCTTTCTACAAAATAAATCAATGCAACATCACTCAACAATACACCAAACACATAAGCCAGCCCACAACGCCAGCCTTTAGATATTGTAATATCCGCCAATGCAAAAAATATTGGACCTATTAAGAAACTGATGGTGATTCCGCTGACTATTCCTTTAAAAAGTGGCTCCATTACAGTTCAAAGATAACTTCTTCTCTTGGAATACGCACGCGTTTACCATAAACACCTTCCGGTTTTGCCGTGCCGACAGATACGATCATACATATCTCCGCGCCTCTTGGTAGTTTCAAAAAACTCTTCACACGCTCGCTGTCAAAACCTTCCATCGGACAAGTATCATAGCCTTCCGCTTTCATACTCAGCATAAATGTTTGTGCTGCAAGTGCTGCACTTTTATGCACTACGATACGCATATCTGTTGCTGTAACTTCACGCGGTATCGGCTGAAATGCACCGCCAAAAGTCGACGCTATTTTTTTCAACCTACCTGCAATATCCGCGGGATCTGTAAAATATAAAGTAGGAATTACTTTTTTGTAATAATCAACAATCAGTTTATGACGCTTTCCTAATGTTTCAGGAAAATCTTTTTTTGCTTCATTTAACACAAACTCTGCATGCGCTTTCCATCTATCTTTTCGCGTCACGATTACAATTAATTCATTCGCTGTTGCTGCAGATTTTTGTCCTAAACAATATTTTGCCAGTTCCTCTTTTTTCCCTTTAGTTTTTACGCGGTAAAATTCCCATAATTGCAAATTGCTTGAGTTTGGTGACAGTAATGCTCTGTCTAAGCTACGCGTTACTGCTTCTTCATCAAAAGGTGCTTTATCATCATAGATTCTTATCGAACGACGTTGGTTAACTATTTCGTCAAATATTTTTGCGACCGTATTCATATTCAAATGTGTTATTATTGTAAGGTTCAAAGCTACAAACAAAACCTGTTTTACTGAAATATAGATGGAAAATTACTTATCATTTATATTTTCCACATGTCTTTACTCCTATTTTTTATGACAAAGGCAAAAATTTGTACCAAAAAAGAAACAATAATTATATCAACTTTGTGTAACATTAAAAGAATGAAGTAATACGCATACCTTTAATTCTTGTTTCTTTTGTATAAATCTGTGAAATGATTAAAAAAATAATAATACTTATTTTTATTTTATCATGTATACATATATCGTATGCACAAATTTCATTTACATCTACGACAACTCCTTCTACCTGCAGTGCAAACGGTTCAATTGCTGTAAATGTTACCGGTGGCGAAGCTCCTTATTTATATCAGATTATATCAAGTACAACCGGAGTCATCCGTCCCGCACAGAGTGTTCCTTTATTTCAGAACTTACCTTCCGGCACTTACACCATCCGCGTTACGGATAAAAATAATCTGACAGCAGTCAATCAGGCAACTATTTTAGGAAATTATGTTCCACTCAGTTTTTCTTCCACTCAGCAGCAATCTACTATAATCATACAACCGCTTAATGGAAAAAGACCATATACTTTTTCATATTCTATTGATGGTGTGACTTTCAGTACTCCAAAAGATTCTAATTCATTTAAGTGTCTGGACGCGGGCAGTTATTTGTTTCGTGTGTATGACAGCTGCAGTAATTTCTACACTGAAACTGTAGTGGTTGCGCCTGTTGTAATTGATGCAGTTTTTTCATGTGTAGCAAATTCATCAAACAGTACAAAATCGATTGTGCTTAATTCCTTAGTGAATGGCAATGGTGGTTTTGTTTTTCATGCCTTTGGCGTTAATTATGACCAGACAAACACAACAGGAAATTTTTCAAATATCAATCGATGCAATAAAGACATTTCCATAAGCGTTACAGACCGCTGCAATGTAAGGAATGCTTATCTGGTTTGTCCAACACCGGGTTATACTTTTGATGTGACTTGTATAAATTTTAAAGACCATAAAATAACTATCGGTAATGTGATGAGTGGCAGCGGATTGCCTTATCAGTATATTGCGAATGATGTTGCAAGTACAAACACTACGATACAAAATTTTCCTATTCCGGGCGATAGCATTTTAGCAGGCCTGATGGATAGCTGTGGATTTAAGAATACTGTAGAAGTAAGGAGAATGAATGTTTTTTACAATAACCAGACAAGTTGTGAAAATGGCAGTTTAAAAATACACTCTTCCTATAGAATTGACAACCGAGCATATTCATTCCCTCCAACAAAATATACTTCGGTTTCAGGCCCGTCATCTTTTAATGTAACGGACAATACGAATAGAGATACCAGTGTAGTCAGTATTTCAGATTTAGAAACCGGGAAATATATCTATAAAATTACCAATGGTTGTGGTGATGAAGTATTGGATTCATTTACTTATACAAAAAGATGCTTCAAGAAAATTACAGTGTTTAAAGGTCAGAGTTGTTCTACCTTAAATATTTATTTAGAAAAAGATTGTTATATAGATACAAACACAGTTTATACCTTAATGGATTTACAGGGACACGTCATTGCACAAAATACAACAGGTGGTTTTACCGGCATGAATAATGATAGTTGTTATAAAGTAAAAATGCATGAACTGGATTGCGATACTACCATTACGGATTACATAAATCCACTGAGACCAAAGTTAAAACTGTTTCAGAATTCATGCGATGAACTCTCTTTTTCAGTCAGAGCTTTTATAAAGAAGAATTGCAGCCCAATTTCATCTGGAACACATATTGAAGGCGTGCGGGATTTTGTACTTACAGATTCATTGTTTAATATCCTGAGAATAGATTCAACAGGTTTTGTAAGCCCTGTTCCGCCAAATACATATTGGATCTATGCAAGGACAATAGACTGTAATTCTGACACACTCCGATATACAAAGAGAAGCGGATTTGTGGATAGCATTTCATATTGCATTACTCCTGTTGTTCGTGTCGGTAATAACAATGTTTGCAAAATATCTTGGAACATCCGGCTCATAAATAATATTACCAATATAAATTTTTATCTGGTTGGAAATGGCATTAATGTACAGGGAGTTCGCAATTTTTACGGAATTGATTCAGGCAGATATATACTTAGAGACGGCTGTAAAGAACAGGAATTATTTCTTCCAAATTATTATAATTTCAAAGCAGTCGTAAACCCGGGATGCCCGAGCAATGCATCTGTTACTGCTTCTTATATAGTGGATACAAATTATATAAACAGGTTAAGTGATAAATATTTATTCACTGTCTGCGATGCGCCGCCAATAGATTACAACATAAAAGAAGTAGGAACAAACGCCCCATTAGTTTATAGTACGAATGGTTATTTTAACAACCTGAAAACAGGAACTTTTTATGCTGTATTTTTTAAAGGGAATGATGAATGTAACTTTTTTGCAGATACTATTTTCACACCATTTTATTCCAGACCTGCTTTAAAAGCTACATACGGATTAATTTGTAATGGAAATAATGCAACAGTTAAAGCATCTGTAGTGGGCGGTACACCGCCATACACGTATGAAGTTTTAAATACTTCCATTCCTCCTGTTGTTACAGACTCGAATTATGTATTGTATAATAGTCTGGCCTTAGGTACTGCCCAATTCAGGGTGAATGATGCCTGCGGAATCAGCACAGATTATTCTACGGAAGTACTAAGTGTAAATTTCCAGCCAACCTTTAAAAAGAAATGCAATGGTCAGGTACAATTAATTGCACCTGATATTTTTAATACCACGTATGCATGGACAAATAAAAATCACGACACTATAGGTACAACAGCTATTGTTTATACGATTCCGGATGGCAACGATACATTTACTGTCAATATAAAACATCTTACCTGTAGTATTTCAAAAACATTGTATGTAAGTGATTTTAGTGCAAGCATTGTAAACTCAAATGCAGGTTTCGATTTTGCTGTTGATACCACAACAACATTATTACATGGAAATATACCCCCACTTAATGCAACAGGAACGTGGAAACAAATTGATCCGAGTTCTGGAAATACAATATTCAATGATATCAACGACCATCAGACAAAAATAACGGTAGATGCTTTTCCCGGACAGTATACATATGTCTGGACACTGACAGATACTTCTATTGGATGCATTTCGGAAGACACAGTTGTTGTAAGTTTTCTTCGATGCCCGAATATCAGACCTGTATTATATATTAAGACAATAAAAAATGCAACGTGCACCAACAACGGTCAAATTAGTTATACAGTTACACAAGCTTCTACTCCAGTACATTTCTTGTGGAATACGGGTGATACAACCTCAATTTTAAAGAATCTGAAAGACACGATGTATATTGTTACGATTAGTGATGAAACTTCCTGTACGCCTGATATCATTGATACGACAATTATCACAGGAACGAAGCCTACATTTAAAAATGTCAATGATTCTTTTTGCAATGGCGATTCTGTTATTTTCAACAATAAAAAATATTTTACTGCCGGTGATTATGCTGATACATTAGTAAACAATGCAGGCTGCGATAGTATTTTATCTATTCATTTTTTCATTTTTTCTAAAAATGATTTGTATGACTCTGTAAGGTTGTGTAATAATGAAAAATATGCGTTGCCCGACGGAAGAATAATTTCTCAAAGCGGAGATTATATAATGAAATTAAAAAATGCAAATGGTTGTGACAGCTCGCTGCATTACAACATTGTATTTCTGCCAACACAGCAGCTTGTAATTGATACGTTTATTTGCAGTGGTTTTAATTATCAGCTACCGGGTGGGAACATAGTTCAGGAAACAGGTATTTATGTAGATACGCTTTCAAACATATTTGGTTGTGACAGCATCATTAAAACAAATTTATCTGTAAAAGATTCTTTGAGAAATCTTTTTTTAGGAAATGATTCTGCGATTTGTGAATTTGATAATTTATTACTTCAATTAAATTTCCCGGGAGATGTACACTACCAATGGCAGGATAACAGTACAAACAATAATTTTTTAGTTCAGAGAGATGGAATTTACTATGTAAAAATATATGATGGCTGTACCTCTTTATCTGATACTATCCACGTAAAAACAAAAGACTGCAGTTGCACATTCTATATGCCAACAGCATTTTCACCGAACAATGACGGAGTAAACGATATATTTAAACCTTTTGCGAAATGCGAGTATTTCAAAGATTATACATTAATTGTTTATAATCGCTGGGGTGAGCTGGTTTTTGAAACTAATGATATATCAATTGGCTGGAACGGAACTTATAAAGAATTAGAACAGCAAATGGATAGTTATATGTGGATCTTAAAATATGCTGATGTTTTAAGCAATGAAAATGTTTCTAAAAAAGGAATGTTGATTTTGCTCAAGTAAATATTTATGTTATAAATAAATTTGCGTATAACAAAAATTAATTCTATATTTAAAATATTATAAACTTTCAAACAAATATATGAAAACGTTAAAACTATTGTCATTAAAACACTGTTATATATTAATAATTATGTTAACATTTAATTTATTCTTACAATAATGTAAAAAGGATATTATAGATTCTACAAAGAATTCAAATATTACTTCAAATAATAATCTTTCTCAAAATAGAATAAGCAGCAATACAAATTTATTAGTTATTACTGACTCAAACAGAATGATTTTAGGTAATAAATTAGAAAACCCATATACGTTGCAAAATATGAATAATGCTAATCATGCTTTAGGAAATTTTGGAACTCTATTTGCAAACAGATATTATGTAAAATTAACGCCTCAGAACTATGATGAAGCAACTACTGTTTTGGCAGATTCAAACGTAAACAACATGATTTCTGAATATCCGATAGATTATGAAGTGTTATATGAAGGAGATGTATATCTAGTTGATGGCAAAACATCAGATACCATTGTAAAACCATATTATTGCGTAACAACTAGTTTAAGTAATTTACCTAGTAATATATCCTATCAATTATTAGGAACAGGATATGTACCCACTGATGCACAAGAAACATTGGAAATTAAAGCATTCCAACTAGCCGGATATAATGTAGATTCATTAAATGGTTTTTCAAATGTAGATCCGAATAGAAGATTTGCTTATAAACCTGAAGGATATGTCGATGTTTATAAAACCTCTTCGTATGTTCCTGTTCGGAATAAAAGTTTAGTAATGACAACATTCTTTAAATGGTCTTATGTACGAACGGATCAGAATGGCTATTTTAAATCAAGTAAAAATTTTATTGTACCGGTTCCTGTTCACATACGTCATTGGAATCAAGAATATAAAATATTTGGACATTCACTATGGGATAAAATTGGTACAGCAACTAAAAACAATATAGGTTCTCATTATCAAATCAGTATTAGTACGGATAAGGGAGCATATAATAAAGCAGTCATTAATAATACTTTCTTTGATTACAATGACTTTTGCAATAGTTCTGTGGGAGGATATGGCACAATAAGAAACTTAAATGATGTTTGGTTATGGGTACCACTGTCTTCTGTTGGTTCAGGATCAACAATATTAAAACATGTATTTGGATTTTCAGGGTTTGAAATCCCATTAGCACAATTTGGCGCAGCATTGTATTTTGATTTTAATTTCAGATTTTGGAATTTTTCAGATTATCAAACTAAGCAATCTCTAATGTTTCATGAATTCTCTCATTATAGCCATGCTTTAATTGCAGGTAGAAGTTATTGGAAAGATGTTGATAATGCTGAAGCACAAAATATTTTAGCTACGACATTTAGTGGTTTAGACCCATACAGAGATGGACTTCATCCAACTGTAGCTTTAGCTAATACAATACGATTAACTGAATCGTGGTCAGAATTTATGTCTATCTACATAACTACATATTATTATGGAAATATATACAGTTTTATTGAATATGTTAATCCAAAACCAATTCCATATGCTTTTGATTTTTATAATAGTTGGTTACCAACAGGATTATGGTGGGATTTAAACGACGCTGGCTTAGAAAATTTTCAAGCAACTGTAACTGGTGGTTATGTTATTGATAATGTATCATTACCAATTCTAACATTGTATAATGCTTTATCTGGAATGGTCGATATA
Organism: Sphingobacteriales bacterium; assembly: GCA_043757615.1. GTDB lineage: Bacteria > Bacteroidota > Bacteroidia > Chitinophagales > JADIYW01 > JADJSS01. Next base: position 24,401 of record JAYVPA010000070.1, read on the forward strand.
GAAAGTGTAATGAGAATAATTTCTGCACCACAAAATCCAACAATGCAAATATCTATTAGAAATTTAGCTGGTGGATATGGAGCCTATTAATAAAAATATGAAGTATAAAAAACTACAAGTTTTTATATCTTGTTCTTTAATAATTTTATTTAGTTTAACAATTCTAGGTTGTATAGGAGAAAAAGTGATTTGTTATGAAAAACCTTTATATAGAGAGGGCATTAAAATGAATAATTTATATCAAGCATTAAACTATAAGGATACTTTCAATTTAGGTGATACACTTTGGATTCAACTTTCAGTACCAATAATGTTTATAAGAGATGGTAAATCCTGTAGTTTACTTGGGAATGACATTGCAATCAGGAATAATTGTTTTATATATTATGATAATGATTCAGTATATGATGTTATATCCAACCCACAATACCATCATACAAATATTATTTCAGCCATCAGTAACAATTCCGGCTCTTTGAAAAAAGTAGCAGACTATTATGTTGGAAAATACGGAATTATCTTAGATAACCATGATATAAGTATCATTGGAGATACAACGTTATATTATTATAATAATGATTCTGAAAAATTTATAAATATATATTCTATATCAGATAATTACTGTACATATAAAGATCCGGCATGTGGTAAAAATAAATCATATATATATGGTTTCATTTTACACACCACATTTCAAAATAATCAACCGTTTTTACCAATACATATACGATAAGAAAATATTATATTTAAAAAATATAATAAAAATTATTGATGCATTTTTGTTTAACAAAATTGTTAATTTTTGGATTATTTAAAAATGTTTTAACACTTTATTGAAAAAAATGCTATATTTATAGTGGGGACTAGACTGTTTATTATTAGTGTAAATTTACATCCCAGCTAAATTTACCCAAACAGCGAAATTTAAAAACAACTTGATTATATACATTTTATATAACATTAACTCAATATGTTAGATATGAAGAAAATTTACTTTTTATTTTTACTTCTTGCATCATTATTTTGTTGTAACAACGTAAAAGCCCAAATCCCTTATGACAGACCATGTTATGGAATAAATGCAGGACTTGATTCTGTTTTTTGCAATACGGCTTGTACGAATATTGCCAGAACAGCTATTCCCGACCATGATAACCGCTTAACAAATACTTACGCAGTTCAACAGATGACAATGCCTGCACCCGGTTATAATACAACTGGTACTAATGTAATTGTGGATTTAGATGATATCTGGAGTGGTGTGGTAAATATTGGTTTTAACTTTTGCTTTTTTGACAGAACTTATAATCAACTAGTAATAGGAGCAAATGGTTTAGTTTCGTTTAATACTGCATATGCCGGTACTTATTGTTTTTGGTCATATACAGGTGGTCTTCCGGATGCAAATAAACCACGTAATTCTATCATGGGGCCTTATATGGATATTGACCCAAGTGTCGGTTTTAATGCTAACCGGATTAATTATTATACAGAAGGTTCAGCACCCTGCAGAAGGTTTGTAATTAATTTTTATCAGGTACCCTTATTTAGTTCTTCCTGTAACAATCTGAAACTTACATCTCAGATTGTATTACATGAAGCATACAATATTATAGATGTGGTGGTAGTGAGTAAACCGGTCTGTGGTTCCTGGAATGGTGGTCGCGCAATTATAGGAATTCAAGATTCTGCCGGAACATCAGCTTTCTCCGCTCCGGGTAATAATCCGTCAACAACAGCCTTTAATAACCAAACCTGGCGTTTCTTACCAAATGGTGCATTACAACAAACTATTAACTGGACACAGGGTGCAACTGTTGTATCAAATACTGCTGTATTAAATGCAAATATTTGTCCGACTTCTACAACTAATTTTGTCGCTCATTTAGTAAATAACAGATGCGATGGTTCGACTGTTACAGTTACGGATGATGTAAATTTCACCATAAATCAATTACCTACTGCAGATGCAGGGGTAGATAAAATTATTGGTTGTGCAGCAAGTTTTGTTCAGATTGGAACACCGGCTGTTGCAGGAAATACATACACATGGAATCCTGCTGCCGGTTTAAGTGCAACAAATATTGCGCAGCCAAATGCAACTGCTGCGGGTAATTATACAGTAACAGTAAAAAATATTGCTACAAATTGTACATCAACTGATGTTGTCAATGTCAGTTTTAATAATACACCTCCTGTTGCAAACGCAGGTCCTGATAAAGTATTGACGTGTAGCGGAGTTGTTATTGGTTCAGCTGTTGTTGCAGGAAACACTTATTCATGGAGTCCGGCTGCAGGTTTGGATGATGCGACACTAGCACAGCCTACAGCTACGTTACCAAATACATATACACTTACTGTAACAGGTGCAAACGGTTGCACTTCAACAGATGCTGTAAACGTTACAGGTAGTATATTAATACCAACCGCAAATGCAGGTGTTGATAAAACTTTAACATGTACAAATTCATCCTTACAGATTGGCACACCTTCTGTAGCCGGAAATACTTATTCATGGTCACCAGCTGCAGGTTTAAGTGCTAATAATATTGCTCAACCAAATGCAACCGGACCGGGAAATTATACTTTGACTGTAACAAATTCGACCAGTGGTTGTACCGCAACAGATGATGTTCTTGTTTCTCAGGATGTTACACCTCCTGTTGCTGATGCGGGAACAGACAATACATTAACTTGTACTGATATCTCTTTTGTTATTGGTGCTGCTGCTGTTGCAGGCACTTCTTATTCATGGTCGCCTGCTGCTGGTCTGTCCGCTACGAATATTGCACAACCCACAGCTAATGCGCCAGGTAATTATACATTACTTGCTACAAATACTACAAATGGTTGCACTGCTACAGATGCTGTATTAATATCACAAAATATAACAGCACCTGCGGCTAATGCAGGTATTGACCAAACTTTAACCTGTACTAATACTTTTTTTGTAATTGGTACTGCTACAGTTGCAGGAAATACATATTCATGGTCCCCTGCTGCCGGTTTGGATTTTACTAATATTGCACAACCTACGGCTTCTGCTCCCGGGAATTATGCCTTGATTGTAACAGATATCGCTAATGGATGTGCTTCTACTGATAATGTAATCATATCTCAAAATATAACTCCACCTGTGGCTAATGCAGGATCTGATAAAACACTGACCTGTACCAATCCATCACTTCAAATTGGTACTGCTGCTGTTGCAGGTAATACATATTCATGGTCGCCTGCAGGTTTATCCAATGCGAATATTGCACAACCAAATGCGAGTATACCTAATACATATACTTTAACTGTTACAAATACAGCTAATGGTTGTACTTCAACGGATGATGTGGATGTATCGCAGAATATCACAGCACCTGCTGCTAATGCCGGTGCAAGTAATACATTAACCTGTACTAATACTTCTTTTGTGATTGGTTCGGCTGCTGTTGCAGGTACTTCTTATTCATGGTCGCCTGCTGTTGGTCTGTCCGCAACTAATATTGCTCAACCCGCTACTACAGCTCCTGGTAATTATACATTAGTTGCTACAAATATTTCGAATGGTTGCACTGCTATTGATGCCGTATTAATATCACAAAATATAATACCACCAACTGCTAATGCAGCTGCTAATCAAACATTAACCTGTACTAATACTTCTTTTGTAATTGGTACTGCTACAGTTGCAGGAAATACATATTCATGGTCCCCTGCTGCCGGTTTGGATTTTACTAAT